>DATFPH010000280.1:0-1651 GCA_035264905.1 Thermoanaerobaculia bacterium | reverse complement strand
CCCGGCGGCTCAGAGGGTGCGTACAGCCTCCCTCACAAGGGCGGAGGCGGCGTCATGCCCGCCAGCGCCCATTCTCGTTCGGTCCACTGTTGTGTGCGTTGTCGCACAATAGTCCTCCGACAAATCGCGTATTCGACGTATGATACCGCGGCGCCTATGAAGTGACGCCATTCAGGTAGGGATAGTTGGTGAGCGATTGGATGCGCCCTTTCTCGGCGACAAGGGCGTTCCAGGCGTCGCAGCAGGCGTTCACGACAGCCTCATAGTCGGCCAGCAAGCGGTGGGAGAGATAGCACTCCCGCAGATACAGCCAGATCCGCTCCACCGGGTTCAGTTCAGGCGAGTAGGACGGCAGCGGCACCAGGGTGAGGCAATCCGGCACGACGAGGTCCTTGGCCCCGTGCCAGCCGGCCTGGTCGAGAACCATCACGACGTGGGTGTCGGTCGGGACGGTCGCGGCAAAGCCGGCCAGGAAGGCGCTCATCGCAGCCGAGGACACCCGGGGCAGCACGAGCGCGAAGTCCTCCCCCGTTGAGGGCCGCACCGCCGCGAAGATGTAGGCCGACTCGAAGCGCTTGTCGCACACGCCCGGCGGGCGCTCGCCCTTGATCCACCAGCGGTGCGTGGTCCGGCCTTTCTGTCCGAAGCGGGCCTCGTCCATGAACCAGAGCGCAATGCGCCGATCGGGATGAGCGCTCGCGGCTGCGTTCACGGCCTCGAGCAACCCCCTTTTTCGAAGGTCGCGGCTGCCTTGGGGTTCTTCTGCGGGTGGACGGGTCGGGCCTTCTGGCGGGAGAGCCCGAGCCGGCGCACCACGCGCGACATCGACTGCGGACACATGCTCTTGTCGAAGCGCTTCTCGATGAAGCGGCACAGATCCGGCAACGTCCAGGCGCAGGGCTCACCCTTCTCGGGATCAGGCCCGCGCAGGATGCGGTTGATGAGGACAGCCTGCTCGGCCTCGCTCAGCCGCTCACGTCGGTGACCCTTGGGCCGATCGATGAGCCCAGCGATTCCTTCAGCGTTGAAGCGCTTGATGGCGTCGCACAAGGACTGGCGCTCGATCCCGGCTGAGCGCGCGGCTTGAGCCCGGCTCATGCCCTCCATTGCGTTGGCGATGGCCAGGAGCCGCAGCGCGGGACGCCGCCCGCCGTGTTGCTTCGCCATGCGGCGCAGGTCCGTCGCTGTCCCCAGGTCCGTTCGGATCGTGATCGCCCGTCCCATCGCAGCCTCCTCGCCACGACAGGGGATCACAAGCCCATCATACGGACTCCGGCTGATTAGGCCGGCTTGGCTGGCTTGGGCCACCAGTGGAAGTTTGTCCCGAGAGGGAGCTGATCGCCATCGAGGACCCGGCAACGGTCTGCGATGGCGCGTTCGAGATCGGCGAGGGTCTCGAAGTACTGGTTCGCGAGCGGCTCGTCGAGGACGGGCCACAGGTGCTCGGCCGGCTGCAGCTCGGGGGAGTAGCTCGGCAGGTAGACGAGCCGGATCCCATCCGGCACGATCAGGTTTGGCGCAGTGTGCCAGCCCGCGTTGTCGAGCCCGAGCACGATGATGCGATCGCGTCCCGCCCCGGCCTCACGGGCAAACAAGGCCAGGAGCCCCGCGAAGAACGGCTTGGACACCCCGTTCGAATTGCGGTGATTGA
>DATFPH010000279.1:0-3741 GCA_035264905.1 Thermoanaerobaculia bacterium | reverse complement strand
CGGACCTCTCAGCAGCGTGGGCTCAACTCGATCGCTCTTTTCAGTACAATTCTCCGCAGTCCCCGACCACCCTCCTGCAAAGACCTGCTGCCGGCGCCAGCCCGGTAAACAGATACGGCTATTCCTTTCAACTCGCTGATGGAGCTTCCTCTCGCCATCGAGGAGCTGTTCATCAGAGAAGGCGTAACACTGCACCCGAATCCGAAGATGAAAAAATACCTTGCCCCGGGAAGGGAAGGGTAGTGCTGGGAAACCGGCCAACCCCCAGCGCTCCACCGGACGTCTGGCGCCGCCGGTGAGCTTTAGGACGTTCGCCGTCACTCCAACTCCTGCGGATTTCTTGTCTGAAGAGCATTGAGCAAGACGCAAGGCGTTTATCCTGGGGAGGAGAGATTTGACCGCGGTCAGGCTCAGCCTTTTCATAGTCAGGTTGAATCTTTCCGCAGTCAGGTCGAACCTGACCGCGGTCAGGTCGAAGTTGACCCCGGTCAGGCTCAGCTTTTCCCCGGTCAGGTTGAATCTTTCCACGGTCAGGTCGAACCTGATTGCGGTCAGGTCGAGGTTGACCACGGTCAGGCTCAGCCTTTCCATGGTCAGGTTGAATCTTTCCGCGGCCAGGTCGAACCTGACTGCGGTCAGGTCGAGGTTGACCACGGTCAGGCTCAGCCTTTCCGTGGTCAGACGGAATCTTTCCGGGGTCAGGCCGAGCCTGACTGCGGTGGAGTGACGCCGGGCTCCGGGTTGGAAGGGGAGGGAACCAGAAAGAAGGGCGTGGCGAGGCGTGGCGAAGAGACTGGCGCTTCGGTCTGGTAGCGCCTCCGCTGCGCTGCCAAACTGACTCGGTTCCTCGATTCGGAACTGCCTGAGGGAGGGCAACCCCAGAGAGGAGCTCCGTCTGGGCTCGTCAAGAGCGGCCGCAAATGGGCCAGCCGATTATTGGGGATCACGGTGATCGCCCTTCGGCTCACGGTGATCCCCGCCCGGATAGCGGCGCATCGAGCCGCCCGGGGGCTCCACCGGGGTTGTTTGGGAACGGCTCCGCGGAGCTTCCGGTCGCCAGCCGGCACGCCGTGTTGCCGGCGCTCCCGTGTTAGCCTAGGGCCAGGAGGCCGCCATGCAACACCGCTTGACCATCGATTACGGCGACGACGTTCTCTTCAGTAGCGGCCTGACGCGCGGAGCCTTCGACGAAGAGGCCCGCTTCCTTCTTGCCGCGAAGCTCTACGAAGTAGGCCGGCTGAGCTCGGGCCTCGCCGCAAAGCTCTGCGGGAAGGGCAGGGTGGACTTTCTCCTCGCCCTCCCGCGGATCGGCGTTGCCATGAGCAACCTCCAGCCCGAGGATCTCGACTCCGAGGTGGAGTTCATGCGGCGTGGCTGAACCGATCGTCGTGAACACCGGGCCGCTGGTGTCCTTCGCCAGAATCGGCTGCCTGGATTTGATCGGGCGCTTGCCCTACGAGTTTCTTAGCCCAGCGGAACGCCGGGATCTGGTACAACCGCGAGCTCGTCAGGAGCTTCCTGGAGGCCGCCGGCGAGTGAACAATGAAGGGCTCACCGCCTCGGCCTACGGAGAAACCGACCAGGTGCCGCCCGGCTACCGGGATGGCCCGCTACGTGCCCGCTACGGCAGGATCTCGACGTACCCCTCCGTTCCATGTACGCGGATCCGCTGCCCATCCCGGATCAGCCGGGTGGCATGCTCCACCCCCACGACGGCCGGCAAGCCGTACTCCCGTGCGATCACCGCGCCATGGGTCATCAGGCCCCCGACCTCCGTCACCAAGCCCTTGATCGCGACGAAAAGGGGCGTCCAACTGGGGTCGGTGTAGGCGGTGACCAGGATGTCGCCCGGTTCGAGGTCCGCCTCCGCCATGTCCAGGATGACGCGGGCCCGCCCCTCGATGGTCCCGGCGGAAACCGGTAAGCCGACCAGCGCGCCGGCCGGCATGTCGCCGCGCCGGTACGCCCCGGCGACGGCCTCGCCGTCCGACGTGAGCACCCGGGGCGGCGTGAGCGCCTGGTACGACTTGAACGCGTCCTTGCGCTCGCGGATGAGCTGGTCATCCACCTGATTCGTGCGCACGACGTCCTGGAGCTCCTCGAACCTGAGGTAGAAGATGTCTTCCTTCTCACGAAGCACGCGGGCCTCCACGAGGCGCTCGGCTTCTTCCAACAAGGCCTGCTTGTAGACGAAGTAGCGGCTGACCATGCGGTACTTCGGGTACTCCCGGTACCCGGCGAAGGTGCGAGCTCTGTCGATCATCCGCTTGGTCTCTTCGGCCTTCCGCTCCCCGTCCGGTAAGGCCCGCAAGCGCTCCAGCAGCTCCTGTTCCTTCTTCCTGGCCTCCTGCCGTCCTTGCTCGAATCGTCGCTCGGCGGCGCCCGGCTCGAAGCTCTTGACGTTGCCGAGGATCAAGGGCAGGAGCATGGTGGGGCGTTCGCTCCAGCGCGGCCTCGTGATGTCGATCTCGCCGACGCCGCGCATGCCGTACTTGTCGAGCCAGGCCCGGATGGCGTCTCGCGCTTCGCGCCCACCTGCGAGCTTCGGCAGCTCGTCGAGGAAGCCCTCGTCCTCGACGTGCTGCAGAAAAGCCACCACGTCCGGATGCGGGCGGATGACGTCCGCGACGTCCAGGAGCGCCAGCCCCATCTCCGACGTGACGTTGTTTGGGACGGACTGCGTGAGCGTGTCGGCCGCGTTCTTTTCGCCCAGCCACGCTTGCAGCTGGTCGTTGAGCCACCAGGTGGCCTCCATCCCCGCCATGATCACCTGCAAGCTTTGCGGATCGGACTGGATCCGCTTCCGCTCCAGGATGTCTGCGAGAATGAAGTCGAGGAGATCCGATCCGGACTTCGTCCGGATCTCGGCCTTCAAGGCGGCGATGGAGGCCTCGCTGCGTGCGATCAGCTCGGCGACGATGGCCGGATCGGTCTCGATCGCGGCGGACCCCGCACCAGGCGGCGCCCATCCGGGTCCTTCGTTCGGGAGCGACGGGATGAAGTCGCCGCGGTCGAGGACGGTCTGCAATGCGTCTCCGATCAGCGGATCGGACTTCCCTAGAAGCCCCAGGAGGCCTGCGCGGCTCGCCGGTGAAGCCAGGATCTGCGTGACGTCGACGAACAGCCTCCCGCCCGCCTCGGCCATGGGCCGCGGGGTCGTCAACTGCCACACGGAGAGGCCCAGGGGCTTCATGGGGTCGGTCATCATCTGCTGGTGACCGACGGAGACGTAGACGTGGTTCTCTTGGTCGCCGGCCTCGGGGATGGGGAACAGCGTGGTGATCGGCCGGCTCTGGACGATCTGGAAATCGTCGTCGACCAAGCACCACTCGATGTCCTGGGGGCGGCCGAAATGCGCTTCGATCTGCCGGCCCAGCTCTGCGAGCTGCAGGACCTGGCGCTCCGTGAGCGCAGGCTGCTGCTGCCGCTCCGGCTCGATCGCCTGTTCCCGCGTCCCGCCTGCCGGCGAGGCGAGGATGGCAAGCCGCTTGGTGGCGACCACCTTGGCGATGACCTCGCCGTCCCGCACCTTGTAGACGTCCGCGTTCACCAGGCCGGAGACCAAGGCCTCGCCGAGGCCGAAGCTGGCCTCCACGGAGGCGACCTTCCGGTTGCCCGTGACGGGGTCGGCCGTGAACAGGATGCCGGCCGCCTGCGGGAAGACCATCCGCTGCACGACCACGGCCATCTGGACTTTCCGGTGGTCGAATCCGTTGCGCAGGCGGTAGGTCACGGCCCGCT
>DATFPH010000278.1:0-18392 GCA_035264905.1 Thermoanaerobaculia bacterium | reverse complement strand
CCCGGACGGGAAGCGACTGGCTTCGGCAAGCGAGGACAAGACCGTGATCCTGTGGGACGTGGACAGCCGCAAGTCGCTCGCTAAGCTGCAGCACGAAAACCCGGTTGTCAGCGTCGCCTTCAGCCCGGACGGCAAGCGGCTGGCCTCCGTGGGTAGGTACAACACCTTTACCTCAATGAGTGAGAATTACCCCGTGATTCTGTGGGACGTGGATAGCCGCAAGCGGTTAGCCACGCTGGAGGGGCACAGGGACGAAGTCGTCGGCGTCGCCTTCAGTCCGGACGGCAAGCGGCTGGCCTCGACGAGTCAGGGCGGGACCGTGATCCTGTGGCACGTAGACAGCCACAAACTGCTGGGCACGCTGGAGGGCCCGGTCTCTGGCGTCGCCTTCAGCCCGGACGGGAGGCGGCTGGCCTCCGTGGGTAGGTACGACCCCCTTTCCTCGACGAGTATGGACGATACCGTGATCCTGTGGGACATAGACAGTCGCAAGCAGTTGGTCACACCCGAGGGGCAGGGTACGGTCGCTAGCGTCGCCTTTAGCCCGGACGGGAAGCGACTGGCTTCGGCAAGCGAGGACAAGACCGTGATCCTGTGGGATGTGGACAGCCGCAAGCGGTTAGCCACGCTGGAGGAGCACAAAGGCAAGATCTTCAGTATCGCCTTCAGCCCGGACGGGAGGTGGCTGGCTTCGGCGAGCGAGGACAAGACCGTGATCCTGTGGGACGTGGACAGCCGCGCGCCGCTGGTCACGCTCAAGGGGCACAAAGAGAGGGTCTCTGGCGTCGCTTTCAGCCCGGACGGCAAGCGGCTGGCTTCGGCGAGTGCGGACCAAACCATCATCCTGTGGGACCTGGATCTTAATCATCTCAAGGCCGAGGCGTGCCGCACGGCCAATCGGAATCTGACCTGCGAGGAATGGCGAAACTATATCGGCGCCGACAAGCCCTACCGTAAGACCTGCGAGGCACTGCCCGGGCCGGAGAAGTGCGATTGACTCCAGCGGCTCAACGACCGGAAGCATGCCAGGGATTCGCTTATTCTTTAGGTGCATCTGGGAACAGCAGAGGAGGCGCTGGAGATGAGACATTTAGTCTTGTTCGGATTGCTGGCGAGCATTTCCGCGTGCCACGGACCCGTGTCGGCTCCGCCTTCCGACTCTTCGGTCTACGCTCCAGCGACTTCCGACTACGGCAAAGTCCATGCGGCATGGGTGTACGCCGGTCACGGTGACCTTCGAGCAAAGGCAGGATACAAGCTTGTCGCAGCGGACATCGAGCTTCCCCCGGCCGAGTTCGATCTCGACGACATCGACATCTTCGACGCCAAGACAGGTGAAAACTTCGGTAGCGATCCGCTCCTCTATCCCTTGACCCCGTCAGGGCAGCTCGTCGGTGACGACGATCCGGAGGTGGCGGGCCGTCACGATTACCGTGGCTGGTTCATCTGGCAAGTGCCAGAGCGAGTCACCGTCGTGAACTTCGGCTACTGGGGCGAAATGCTGTATACGAGCGCCGTACCTCTGGCTGAGACAGGTCCGGTGGTGCCGGATCAGGCCGTCAAGGTTACAGCGATTGCCCGGAGGAATGCGCCCTCAGGTGAATACCAGCCCTACATCGCACTGCTGGAGGCGACGAACTGGTTTCGCGTGGATGAGCCGTCGAGGTATACGTTGCACTCATCGGCAGGCCGGGAGAGTACGTACTGCGACTGTGACCGCTGGATCGAGGTCGATTGGTCCGGTGCGGTGTTGGAGCAACCCATTCAGGAGCGACCGCTTGTGGTACCGACGCGGAAGTTTTTGGTCGAGTACTGGTGTCCCTTGGGAGTTGAGCCGAAACAACTCGATCTCTTTGGTACCAGGTTCCCCTTGCCGGGATTTGCCAACCTGCCCCTTCCAACTCACACAGTAGAGGCTCTCGATCGCGGAACCGCGAAGCAGTACCCTCTGCATCGGTTGGACGCCAGTGAGTGAGCGGACTGCTCGGCCAGCAGGCGGATGGCTTTCTCAATCTCGCCTGTTCACCAGCCTGACCGTCCTCGCTTTCGTGGCGTGGAGCAACGCCGGAGCAGCTCAAGGATTGGAGCGAGATCTGGCCTATGGTTCCGATCTGCAACAACGTCTGGATCTATCGGTCCCAGCCGCCAAAGGATTTTCCACAGTTCTCTTCATTCATGGGGGCAGCCTCACGAGCGGTGACAAGGCGGACGAGGACTACCGTAACGTGTGCTCAGCTTTCGCTGGCGCCGCTATCGCGTGCGCCAACGTGAACTACCGATTGGCGCCGGTGCACGCCTGGCCGGCGCAGGCCGAAGACGTGGCGGCTGCTGTCGCTTGGGTGCGAAAGAATATCGGCTCGCGCGGTGGTGATCCACACAAGCTGTTCCTTGCTGGGCATAGCTCGGGAGCCACGCTGGTCGCGCTCGTGGGCACGGACGAGCGCTACCTCGCCCGTCATGAGCTGGGGACGAGCGACTTGCGCGGCGTTGTCCCGATGGGCTCCATCATGTGGGACGACGAGCTCGAGCAGGCCTTGACGCGCTATGGTCGCAGCCGTGTCGAAGAGGCTTTCGGACGGGACCCGGACAACAGGATGTACGCGAGCTTGGACACGTACCTGGATCACTGGCCGATCCGCCACGTCCGGGCGGGGCTGCCGCCCTTTCTGTTTCTGATCGCGGAAGGCGAGCAGGAACAACCTCCGGTGCTGAAGACCAACAGGAAATTCGTCGAGGACGCACGAGCGCTGGGGAACTGGGCCGAGTACAAGGTTCTTCCCGGCCGGACGCACTACGGCGCAATCCACCATCTGGGCGAGCAGGGCGATCCGGTGTTCGTGATCGTGCGGGACTTCGTCCGGCAGCATAGCGGCGCAAGGTAGAGAAGAGCGTTGTCCGGTCCTCTCTGCCCACTGGTGCTCCGGCCGCAACAGATCCAGCACCGGGAAGAGCAGTGCCAGCCTTTACGGGGCTCTGCTCTTTTGAGCTACCGACCTCACTCGATGGTGCTGCGCCGCAGCTTCTCCGCCAAAGCATCTCGGACGAGGTGGCCGACATCGCGCAGCAGGGTGATTCCGATCCCGGCGTCCGCGGCGGCGCCGGGGAGAAGGCCGACGAGCGCCCGCATCTCCTCGGCGTCATGGACGAAGAGGTCGATGTCACCGGTCGTCCGATGGCCGAGATACGCCCCGGCGAGAGCCGCGCCTCCACCAAGATGGCAGGGGATGCGCGTCTGGCAGGCACGAACGAAATCCAGGACGAAATCCGGGACCACCCGGCGATCAAACGTTTTCCGCATGGCTTGCACGGATCTCGCTCAGCGGTGGCCACTCGGGCGGCGGGAGCTCCAGGAGCCAGGCCCACATCTGCCGGGAGCGCCCGAGATACCGGATGAGGCGAGGCCAGAGCGCGCGGATCTCGTCGGGGCGGACGAAGAGCCAGACGTCCCGGGTGTTGGCCTCCCGCAGGAGGGCGCCCATCCAGTAGGCGCGCTCTTCCGGATCGGCCGAGGCGAGGTGTTCCTTGAGCTGGCCGACGGTGGCGTCCGTCCACCAAAGGAAGTAGGGCCGCGCGTTTTCGTCGAAGAGAGAAGGCGTGGTCGGCGGCAGGCGGCGGGCTGGCACCGTGGGATGAGAGCTGCTCATCATGATGTTTCCGTCCGGGATCAACCCTACCATGGGGTCACGAAGCGGGCAAAACCAGCAGGGAGTCTCTCCTACTGGTGCTCCGGCCGCAACAAGTCCAGCACCGTCTTGACCGGCGCGAACGTCGCGTCCGGCACCTCGACGAAGACCGTGTTCCACTCCGCCATCGCTCCGTTCCAGAGCCCCGGGCGCTCCAGGGCTTTGAAGATCTTTTTCTGCAGGGCGAGGAGGGCGCCGGCCAGGAGCTTCTTTCCAGAGGAGGCCGATGGCTTTGCGGTTGTCCGGGACGACGTTGTCGATATTCTTGAGGAGCACGATGTCCCAGCCCCTCTCAGCGAGCGCTTGGATGTTGTGGATCAGCGCTCCGTGGCCGGACACCGAGACGCTCCTCGTAGCTGGCCCGGACCCTTCGAGCAACCGCCGGAGCTCCGGCTCGTGCCCGGGGGTGACGGTGAAGTGGAGCCGGCAGACGCCCAGCGCGTCGCGGGTCGAGTCGGCGGCCTCCACCAGGTGTTCCTCGAAAGAAGTGCGCGCTCCGTCGGGATACCGGTGGAACTTGAGGAGCGCCTTGGGAAGGTCCGCATAGCCGAGCCCTTGCCCGGTGAGCAGGGCCGCGAGCACAGCCCAGCCTCGGCTTCGTGCGGGAGAACTTCGTGATCCTCGAGCCTGACCGTGCCCTTCCTCCTTCTCTGGTCCCGGCTGATGCGCCGGGAGTGGGCCGGACCTTCCTACTCCTCGCCGGCCTAGCCGTTCTTGCCCCTCCTCCATGTCGTTGGTCTGCAGGGTCTCAAGGGCCTGCTGGGGTGGTGAGGGGACATGTCCGATGCTATGATTAAGAGCGACGCGGCGGGTACCGATTGCCGTCGGCCGGAAAAGTTCCGTCTCGCATGGAGAACTTCGAATGCCAAAGCGCGCGACCGCTGTCATCGAGGAGCAGGACATGAAGACGAGCACTCTTACCTCTGAAGAGGCGATGGCGAAGAGGAAAACCCTCGCCGGTCACATCCGTGACCGTATGGCAAAACCTGCGACGGAGGTCGAGCAGAAGCTCTGGCAGGAGCTCAAGGCGGGGGTTGAAGGCGACCCCTTAACCTTCCGTTCTTGAACCGATGCCCCTGCCGCTTCTTCTCGACAGCAGCGTTCTCAGTTGTGTCCTACGCCTGGTGCTCCGGCCGCAACAAGTCCAGCACCGTCTTGACCGGCGCGAACGTCGCGTCCGGCACCTCGACGAAGACCGTGTTCCACTCCGCCATCGCGCCGTTCCAGAGCCCCGGGCGCTCCAGGGCTTTGAGCGGCCGTCCCTCGTGCGACTTGCGCGAGATGAAGACGGTCGTGGGATCAATGTACTTCTCCAGATTGTAGGGCCGGCCGTGGCGGTCGCGGAGGGCGCAGGCTAAGTCGACGGGGTTGAAGTGGGTGGAGGTGCGGAGGATCCGCTGCTGGTCCGGGTCCTTGGGGTCGATCTGCGAGGTCTCGACGATCTGGAGGGAGACTTCGCCTCCGGGAGCTTCGACCCAGAAGGGGCCGCCTCCCGGCTCTCCCTGGTTGCGGACCACGCCGCAGACGCGGAGCGGACGGTCCAGGATACGCAGGAAGTAGAGCCGCAGCTCTTCGGCCCTGAGGGACATCTCCGCCGGGACCGGACGGACGAGAGCGTCGGTCATGAACTTCTCGACCTCTTCCAGCAGCTCGGGGGTGACCGAGGGGCCGTCCTCCAGCTGTTTCAGGTAGCCGAAGATCTTTTTCTGCAGGGCGAGGAGGGCGCCGGCCAGGAGCTTCTTCCAGAGGAGGCCGGTGGCTTTGCGGTCGTCCGGGACGACGTTGTCGATGTTCTTGAGGAGCACGATGTCCCAGCCCTGGGTGGCGAGCGCCTGGAGGTTGTGGATCAGCGCGCCGTGACCGCCGGGCCGGAAGAGGAGGGTGCCATCCTCCAGCCGGAAGGGACGGTTGTCCAGGTCGACGGCCAGCGTGTCGGTCGAGCGCTCCTGGTAGGAGAAGGAGACGTCGAAGCGGACGCCGAGACGCTCTTCGTAGCTGGCACGGACCGTTTCGAGCAGCCGTCGGAGCTCCGGCTCGTGCCCGGGGGTGACGGTGAAGTGGAGACGGCAGACGCCCAGCGCGTCCTGGGTGTAGGCAGCCGCTTCGACCAGGTGCTCCTCGAGGGAGGTGCGCGCTCCGTCGGGATACCGGTGGAATTTGAGGAGCGCTTTGGGAAGTTCCGCGTAGCCGAGTCCTTGCCCGGTGAGCAGGGCCGCGAGCACAGCCCGGCGGTCGCTCTTGTGCTCGCGGGTGAGGGCCGCGAGGTCTTCGGCGAAGGCGAAGCGGGGGAGGTTGTCGAGGAACGTCCGCACCTCGGCCGAGGGCTCGCCGGAGCCACTGTTCAGGTCTTCCAGTAGGGCCTTGAACATCCGGCTCGCCGCTCCGGAGGCGGGGACGAGCTTGCCGATCCGCCCCTCGAGGGCCGCCTCTTCGTGGTAGCCGAGCAGGCGGTCGTGGTCGCTCTCGAAGATCATCCGGATGCCGTCGCCCGGGGTGCAGGGGCGCAGCACCCGCGTGAACGGCGGCGGATTGCGGAAGAGCTCGATCTGGCGCAGCGCCTCGCCGGGCTCGATCCCGAGCTCCGCCATCTGGCGCAGATCGGCTGCGGTGAACAGGTCCTCCGAGCTGTTGGGTGCGTCGAGCACGGGCGTTTCCAGGGTCGTCGGCTGCAAGGGGGCTCCTCCGTCGAAACGACCGCGGCGGTAGCGGTCAGACGGATCGGAGTCTTTGCACAATCTTCGCCAGCCGGGGAGCGGTCCGGTCTTTTTCGTTGAGGATCGGATCGTGGACCGGCCACGCGACACCGATCTCGGGATCATTCCAGACGACGCCGATCTCGTCGCCGGGACGGTAGACGTCGGTGCACTTGTACTGCACGTGCGCGGTCTCGGAGAGCACGCAGAAGCCGTGGGCGAAGCCGGGGGGGACGTAGAGCTGGTGGGCGTTCTCGGCGGAGAGGGTCTCTCCCACCCATTTGCCGAAGGTGGGGGAGCCCGGCCGGATGTCGACCGCCACGTCGAAGATCTCGCCGACGATGGCCCGCACCAGCTTCCCCTGCGGATAGCGGAGCTGCGCATGCAGGCCGCGCAGGACCCTCTGGTACGAGAACGACTGGTTGTCCTGCACGAACGTCTCGGGAATGCCTCCGGCCGCGTACTTGTCGCGGTGGTAGGTCTCCAGGAAGAAGCCGCGCTCGTCGCGGTGGACGTCCGGCGCGACGAGGATGACTCCGTCGAGGTCGAGGCGGCGAAATTCCATGTCGGGTCTCAGCTCCGGATCAGGCCGAGGCGCTCGCGGTCGTATGTGCCGGTCTGCACGGCCTCGCACCAGGGTCGGTTGTCGATGTACCAGCGCACGGTGGCGCGGAGGCCGGAGGCGAAGTCGTGCCGGGTCTCCCAGCCGAGCTCGGCCCGCGCCTTGGCGTCGTCGATGGCGTAGCGCCGGTCGTGCCCCGGCCGGTCCGCCACGAATTTCTTCAGATCTTTATAGGAGGCGATCCCGCGGTCGCGCAGAGCCAGATTCCCGGCGGCCGGCCGCTCGCTCTCCAGGATGTCGCAGAGGGTGTCGACAATCTGGAGGTTCGTCCGCTCGCTGCGTCCACCCAGGTTGTACTTCTCGCCCGCCAGGCCCTGGCGCAGGACGGTCAGGACGCCGCGGCAATGGTCGTCGACGTAGATCCAATCGCGGACGTTGCCGCCGTCGCCGTAGATGGGGAGCGGCTTGCCCTCCAGGGCGTTCAACGTCATCAGGGGGATCAGCTTCTCGGGGAACTGATGGGGGCCGTAGTTGTTCGAGCAGTTGGTGAGGAGGGCCGGCAGGCCGTAGGTCTCGTGATAGGCGCGCACCAGGTGGTCGGCGCCGGCTTTGGAGGCGGCGTAGGGGGAGTTGGGCGCGTAGGGAGTGGTCTCCGAGAAGGCGCCGGTCGGCCCCAGGCTGCCATAGACCTCGTCGGTCGAGACGTGGAGGAAGCGGAAGGCCTGGCGCCCGGCTGCGTCGAGCTCGGCCGCGTGCCGCCGCGCCGCCTCCAGGAGCTCGAAGGTCCCCACGACGTTGGTCTGGATGAATGCGCTGGCGTCCTCGATCGAGCGGTCGACGTGGCTCTCGGCCGCGAAGTTGACGACGGCGGTGGGCCGGTGCTCCGCGAAGATTTTTCGGACGGTCGCGCGGTCCGCGATGTCCCCCAGAACGAACGTGAAGCGCGGGTCGTCGAGAACGCCGGAGAGGTTCTCCAGGCTGCCCGCGTAGGTGAGCTTGTCGAGGACGACGAGCCGGGCCTCGGTCTCGGCGAGGGCCAGACGGACGAAGTTGCAGCCGATGAAACCGGCGCCGCCGGTGATCAGGATCGTTTCCATGGGCGGGGAAGTATACCCCGTGGCATATCATCGGGCGCCATGACGCCACCTCCCACCCTGTCCCCGCTCCAGGCGCTCATCCTTGCCGCCGTGCAGGGGGTCACCGAGTTCCTTCCCGTCAGCTCGTCCGGCCATCTCATCCTGGTCCCCTACTTCCTCCATTGGCCGGACCAGGGTCTGGCCTTCGACATCGCCACCCACGTCGGCACCCTGCTGGCGATCCTCGTCTACTTCCGTTCGGACGTGCGCGACCTGGTCGTCGGCTTCTTCACCGGGCAGCCGCGCTCGGCGGATGGGGACTACAACCCGCGCCGCCTGGCGCTGATGATCGTCCTCGCGACCATCCCGGCCGGGATCGCCGGCCTGCTGTTCAAGGACTGGGTGGAGACCCAGGCGCGCTCGGCGCTCCTGGTCGCCGGGACGACGATCGTCTACGGTCTGCTGCTGGGGCTCGCCGACCGCGTGGGGCGGCATGCGAAGACGATCGGGGAGATCGGCTGGCAGGCGGCGCTCGCAATCGGGATGGCCCAGGCGCTGGCCATCGTGCCCGGCACCTCCCGATCGGGCGTCACCATCACCGCGGCGCTCCTCCTGGGGCTGACCCGCCCGGCCGCGGCCCGGTTCTCGTTCCTCCTGGGAATCCCGGTCTTCACCCTGGCCGCGTTGAAGCAGGGTCTCGACCTGCTCGAGACGGGCATACCCACCGCGGAGCTCGTCCCAATGGGAATCGGTCTCGCCGGCTCGGCCGTGATCGGCTATGTGGTGATCGCCTGGCTGCTCAAGTGGCTGCGCAGCCGGAGCTTGCAGGTCTTCATGGTCTACCGCCTGATCCTCGGCGCGGTGATCCTGGCGACGGTGTTCTTCCGGGATTGAGGGCGTAGACCTCAAGATCTTAA
Organism: Thermoanaerobaculia bacterium; assembly: GCA_035264905.1. Taxonomy (GTDB): domain Bacteria; phylum Acidobacteriota; class Thermoanaerobaculia; order Multivoradales; family UBA5704; genus UBA5704. Next base: position 9,461 of record DATFPH010000278.1, on the reverse strand, counting down.
AAATTGTCCTGCGAAGGTTATTGACAACTAGCGATGAACCGCCATAAGCTCCCGAATCGCGGGGAGGTGTAGACCTCCTCTCATCCCTCCAAAAGGAGCGCGAATGCGCTCCTCTTTTTTTGGTGCCCTCACCCCCGGCCCCTCTCCCGCTTGCGGGAGAGGGGCCGGGGGTGAGAAGGGTTCAATTCGGCCGGGAGTTTTTGCCTACCCGCCCAGCACAGCCTTCTTGAAGTCCTTCCCCGGCGCCGGATCGGGGCCGATCCAGGTGGCGAGGATGGCATCGGCGGTGGGCTTGCCGGGGAGGGTCCCCTTGGCCTTGCCGGCGATCTCGACGCGGGTGCCGGTGCCGGGGAGGTAGGTCAGGGCGAGCTGCTGCCCCTTGCCGACTCCGTCCATCCAGGTGCAGAGGGTCTGGAAGTTCTTCTTGACCTCCGCCGAGGGGTTCGGGGTGTTCGCTTCCAGCCCCTCGCCCCAGGCTTCGCACATCTGGTCCTTGCTCACGTCATAGATGAAGGACAGGACCATCCGGCGCGGGGCGTCCGCGGCGAGGATCTTCTGGGCGGACTTCTCCTTCTGGGGGAGGTAGAGACCGCCGACGTAGACCTTGATGAAGAGCTTCGACCGCAGGCCCATCCCGTTGAGGACCAGGGCATGACCGTCGACGTCCGCCTTGTCGGGCAGGGTGACCCCGGCGAGGGTTCCGGCCCAGACGGCGGAGGCGGTCAGAAAGAGCGCGAGGAGAGCGGCGAGACGGGTTCGCATGTAGAGTTCCTCCGAGAAATGTTCGCAGCACGAAGAGCATAGCCGATCCGCGCCCGGAGCGGTGGCCGCAACCCCAGGACCGCCCGGGCGTATGCCCATAACCGGAAGAATAGACCGGAGATGAACAATCCCGGGATGAAGACCGACGCGGAGCTGGTGGCGGAGGCTTTGGGCGGGGCCGAAGAGGCCTTCCGCGAGATCGTGGTGCGCTTCGAGCGGCCGGTCTACAGCCTGATCGTCCGCATGGTCCAGGACCCGGGGACGGCCGAGGACCTGGCCCAGGAGGTCTTCATCAAGGCCTTCCGGCGGCTCGACAGCTACGATCCGGTGCGGAAGCTCTCGAGCTGGCTGTTCAAGATCGCCCACAACGCGACGATCGACCATCTGCGGCGGCATGCTCCCGAGACCGTCCCTCTCGACGGGGGGAAGGAGCGGGACGAGGAGCACCGCGGCGGGCTGGCCGCCGTCCTCTCGGATGAGTCGAGCGAGGATCCGTCCGCTGCCGCCGAGCGCAAAGACATGGCAAGATCCCTGGAACGGGCGATCGGCCGCCTGCGCCCCGAGTACCGGGAGGTGGTGGTCCTCTTCTACGTCGAGGGGGCCTCGTATCAGGAGATCTGCGACGCGATGGACCTGCCGCTGGGGACGGTGAAGACCAACCTCCACCGGGCGCGCAAGGAGCTGGCCGAGGAGATGAAGGCACTCGGCTGGGGAAGCGAAACCCGGAGCGCGCCGGGCTCGTAGGGCGGGCGAAGGAGAAAGAACGAATGCGCCCCTCCGACGAAGAGATCCTGAACCGCTGGCTCGCCGCCGAAGAAGACGGCCGGGACGATGCCGCCGAGACCGCGCTCGCCGCGCTGTTCGAGGCGTTGCCGCCGGTCGCGCCTCCGGCGGAGTTTGCGGACAGGGTCCTCGCGCGGGCGGGGCTGGCGGTTCCGGTGCCGCGGCGGCGAAGCGTTTTCGCCGCGCGCTGGCTGCGCGCTGTCGCGATGCTCCCCCTGCTGATCATCGGACTGTCCCTGCCGTGGCTGTCCGAGGTCCTGCAGTCCCTGGCGAGCTTCGCGAGTGCCCTGTGGAGCCCGGGCGACCTGGTCCGCCTGGGCACCGGATCTCTCATCGCGATCAGCCAGGCTCTGGTCGCGGTTCTCGCCCTCTGGGACTGGCTCCTGAGAATCGGCCGGACGCTGGCGGCGCCGTTCGCGACGCCGGCGGTGGCCCTGATCATGACCGGCTGCTTGCTGGTGTCCCTGGTGGCGTTCCACTTTCTCCGGAATCTCATGACACGAGACAGGAGCTGGACTCATGTGGAATCCGTCTGAACCCCTGAACGACCGCGGCACTGCCGCGCAACGGATGCTCCGGGCCGGGGCCGTCGTTCTCGCCCTCGCCCTCGCCCTTTCCGGGCCTGTCCTGGCACAGGAGCAGGCCTCTACCGGCACGCCCGCGGAGGCCGCTCCCGGGCCCGCCGAGACCAACCGTCAGGACCTGCGGCAGGTCCTGGAGAAGAATTACGAGATCCTCCCCCTCCACAACGGCGTCGTGCTGCGGCCGCGCAAGGAGCGGCTCGGGGTGCGCACCATCGAGGTGAGCGGCGACACGATCGCGGTCAACGGCGAGCGCGTCACCGAGGGCGTGCTGCGCGCCTGGCTCGCCGCGGATGCCGAGCCGGTCCTCCGTCTCCGCCGTCTCCCGCCGCGCGAGCGTCAGGCGCTCTTCGGGATGCAGTCCGGTGACCGGAGCCCCGAGGCAGAAGCGCCTGCGGAGACTTCAGCAGAGGTGCCTGCGGAGCAGGGCGGCGAGACGGAGATCCCCGCCGAAGGCGAGGCTCTGCCCGAGACGCCGGAAGCTCCCGAGACGCCGCCCATCCCGGAGGCCCCCGAAACCCCGGAGCGCGACTTCCCGTCCTCGACCACGGGGAGCCGGCTGAATCTCGGCGGCGGCATCACCATCCTGAAGGACGAGCTCGCGGAGGAGGCCGTGGCCATCTTCGGCTCGGTCCGCGTCGAGGGCGAGGTGAGCCGCGACGTCACCGCGGTCGGCGGATCGGCGATCATCAACGGCCGGGTCGGAGGGAGCGTGACGGCCGTGGGCGGCAGCGTCCGCCTGGGGCCGCATGCGGTGGTCGACGGCGACGTCAACAGCGTCGGCGGCACGATCATCCGGTCCGAAGGGTCGCAGATCCATGGGCAGACCTCGGAAGTGGGAGGGGAGGACAGGGACTGGGACGACGTCGACATCTCGTTCCACCCTTGGTCGCCGTTCCTGAGCGACACGATGGAGCTGTTCTGGCAGCTCGCCGGGGTCGGCATCCTCGCCCTGCTGGTCTGCCTGTGCCTGCTGGTGGCGCGCGGTCCGCTGGAGAGGGTGGAGCGCCACGTTCAGAACGAGCCCTGGGTGGCGGGGCTCGTCGGTCTGCTGGCGCAGCTGCTCTTCGTCCCTCTCCTGGTCACCGTGACGATCCTGCTCGTGATCACGATCGTGGGGTGCGCGCTGATCGCGCTCTATCCCTTCGTGTTCATCGCGCTGGGGCTCGCTGCCCTGCTCGGCTACGCGGCCGTGGCGCACCGGCTCGGACGGTTCCTCGAGGCCCGTTTCGGCCGCCGCTTCGGAGGCCCGTATGCGGTGGCCCTGATGGGCGTCCTGGCCATCGAGGTCTGGAGCCTGCTGGGGCGGGTGATCGGGCTGGGCGGAGGGTTCCTCGAGTTCCTCGCCTTCACGGTCGTGGCGTTCGGCTTCGTGGTGCAGTACGTGGCCTGGACCATCGGGCTGGGCGCGGTGCTGCTCGCCCGTTTCGGAGGCGTTCGGGGGACCTCGCTGCCAACTCCGCCGCCCCCACCCCCGCTGCCGCCGCCCCCGGCCCCGGTGCCCTATGACCCGGCGTCGGACGGACCGGCGCTGGACGGGCCTCCCCTCGACCGGTGAGCTCGAGAACCCCGTAGCCATACCCGGAGGAGATCAGAGGACCGATCTCCTCCGTGGTCTTTCCGGAGACGTCCAGCAGGTTGGGTGTCTGCGGATGCGGCTCCGCGTTGACCAGGAACCGCAGCCGGTAGCCCGCCCTCTGCCATCGCGAGCGTTGGAGACCCCATTTCATGTCGAGATCGGACTGGATCCACGTCGCGATGAGATCGGGACGGCGCGCCAGCACGTACTCGACGTCGTACTTGCTGTGGCCGATGATCAGAAGGGAGTCCTCCGGCGGCTCCACGTGGCCGATGTGCGCGTCGGTCAGCCCCAGCATGTCGATCGTCCGCAGACCCGAGAAGTACGGGATCTTCCCGGCGGCGTCGGTCGCCAGGGTCGCCCCCGGGTGGCTGCGGGCGAGATGGCGGCCGAGCAGCACCCAGCGGTCGTAGTGCTCCGGGGTGTAGCGGAAGCGCGGGTCCTCCCTGAGCTGGGCGAGCTGCAGGAGGATCGCGAGGCCGAGGGTCGCGGCGGATGCCGCCCGCGGCGCGGTCCGCAGGAGCTGCAACAGGGCGTAGATCCCGAGAGGGAAGAGAATCAGCAGGAAGCGCTCGTAGAACACGTCGCCGCCCACGTAGATCCAGTACCCGATCCAGGCCGGCGCGAAGAAGACCGGGAAGGAGAGAGCGGCGGACAGCCTCGCCTGGCCGCGGGAAACCTGCTGGACCAGCCGCAGGATGGCGAAGAGCAGGGCGATGACGGGCACCAGCAGGCCGGTCGTGAACACGACCCGCGAGAGCTGGGGCAGGGCGGTCTCGATGCGCCGCGGCAGCGGCCCCGCCACCTTCGCGTAGTAGGTATTGGGGAGCGGCCAGCCGTAGTAGGTGAGTCGCCAGGCGACGAGCGCGGCCAGAGTCGCCAGGCTCGCGGCCGCCACGGCCAGGGCCGCGCGGCGCCGTCCCCGCACGGCCAGGTAGAGCGCCGCGAGAAGGGGCGCGATGAAGCCGTCGGCCCGGGCCAGGCCCGCGAGGACGGTGAGGACCGTCAGCGGAAGGAGCGGCTGGCCGTCCTCCCGCTCGACGGTGCGCTCCACGGCGATCCAGAGCGCCACCTGGAGGGCGAGAACGAGCGGGGTCTCCAGGCCGGAGGCGACGGCCACCCAGAGCGAGGGGCAGAGGGCGAGGGCCAGGGCCGCCATCCCGGCCCGCGCGCCGCCCAGGCGTTCCCGGGCGAATCCGAAGAAGCCGAGGAGCGCTGCCGCCGCAGAGAGCAGGTTGACGCCGATGGAGATAGCCAGGAGGCGCTCCGCGCCGGCGAGCCAGGCCGCCGGGACCAGGAGCAGCACATAGAGGAGGTTCGTGTAGCCCTCCACCCGTTCGCCGGGGTTGAACACCAGCCCATGGCCGGCGATCAGGTTCAAGGCATAGCGGTAGGAGATGAAGGCGTCGTCGCTCCCCGCGGCATGCCCCGACAGATCGGTGCTCGTCGAGCCCTGGGCCGCCTGGAGCAGGCATCCGGCCGCCAGGAGGACGAGGGCCGCGGCGAGGAGCCGCCGTCCCCAGCGATCCGGGCGGGAGGTCGTCATGCGGATGCGGGGACTAGGCGATGGCGGCTTCGCGCCGCCCGGCTTCGCCGGTCGCGTCCAGGATGGCGCGGACCGTCTGGGTCAGGGTCTGCTGCGAGAACGGCTTCTGCAGGCAGGTCCAGGTCGATTCGCCGCCGGAGAGCCGCTCCTCGTTGTACCCGGACATGAAGATGACCCGCGTCTGCGGGCGCTCGCTGAGCAGACGCGAGGCGAGCTCCGTCCCTTTCATCCGGGGCATGGTGACGTCGGTCAGCAGGAGATGGACGGCGCCGCGGTGCAGCCGGGAAATCGCCAGCGCCTCTTCGCCGGACCCCGCCTGGAAGACCCGGTAGCCTTTACCGATGAGAATCTGGTGCAGGACCTTCCGGACCTCGTCCTCGTCCTCGACCAGGAGGACCGTCTCCGACCCCGTGCCCTCGGTGACGGGCACCACGAGCACCTCGCTGCTCTCCTGCTCGGAGGTGACAGGGAGGTAGATCGAGAAGCAGGCGCCCTGCCCCGGGGCGCTGTCGACGAAGATGAAGCCGCCGCTCTGCTGCACGACCCCGTAGACCGTCGAGAGGCCGAGGCCGGTTCCCTCGCCCTTGGTGCTGAAGAACGGCTCGAAGGCGCGCGCCTGGGTCTCGGCGTCCATGCCGCTCCCCGTGTCGGTCACGCTCAGCAACACGTAGGAGCCGACGGGGACATTGGCGTGCGGCGCGGCGCTTTCGGAGGCGATGTTGATCTGCGCGGTGCGGATCGTCAGGCGTCCGCCGGTGGGCATCGCCTGCCGGGCGTTCACCACCAGGTTCATGATCACCTGCTCCATCTGCCCGGGATCGATGCGGACCTTGGCCATGTCCGCCTGGAGGTCGCTGATCAGGGTGACGTCCTCGCCGAGCAGGCGGTGGAGCATCTTCTCCAGCCCGGTGATGATCGGATTGAGGCCCATCACCCGGGCCTCCATGGGCTGGCGGCGGGCGAAGGCGAGAAGCTGCTTGGTCAGGGAGGCCGCCTTCTGTCCCGCTTCCTTGATGCCCGTCAGGTTGCGGGTGAGGAAAGGGTCCTCGCGGTGGCGGTCGAGGACGAGATCGCTGTAGCCGAAGATGGCGAGGAGGCAGTTGTTGAAGTCGTGCGCCACGCCGGCGGAGAGGCGGCCGATGGCCTCCATCTTCTGGGAGTGGAGGAGCTGGCGCTGGAGCATCTTGTTCTCGGCCTCGTTGCGCTTGCGCTCGGCGATGTCGCGGATGGCCACCACGGTCACGTCCTCTCCCTGGAAGACGTACTTCTTGCCGGCGATCTCGATGTCCACCTGCGTCCCGTCGCTGCGGAGGGCGACGCTCTCGCGCGGCATGTGGTCCAATTCGGCTCCGGATTCCTCGACCACCTCCGAGAGCCGGCGGCCGATGACCTCCTCCGGGGCGGTGCCGAGGATGCCGAGCAGTGCGTTGTTGACCTCCAGGATGACCCCGTTGCGCACGATGGCGATCCCTTCGAGCGTCGCCTCGAAGAGCGTGCGGAAGCGCTCCTCGCTGCTCCGGATCTCCTCTTCGGCCGCCTTACGCTGGGCGATCTCCTGCTGCGCGCGCTCGAACAGGCGGATGTTCTCGAGCATCGGCGCCACCTGGTTGGCCACGGTGGACAGCAGGTGGATGTCGCTGACCGGGAAGAAGTCGTCCGGATCGCGCCGGCCGATCAGCCAGCCTCCGACCGTCCGTCCCTGCACGGTCAAAGGGAGCGCCAGGCGCACCCAGCCGAAACGGACGTCGGCCGGACCGGGAGGGCGGTAGCGGCCGCTCTGGGTGAGGAGCTCCCGGAGCTCCCAGAGGTCGGGCCCGGGCTCCCCCTCGGGGAGGGCCAGATGGTGGAGCGCCTCGACCCGGTCTCCCTCGAACAGGTACAGCGCGGACTGGCGGATCAGGAGGGCCGGAAGGATCTCGTTCCCGATCACGTGAGCGAGAACCGTCCGGTCAAAGGCGGTCGGGATCCGCTCGGAGACGAGCTCGATGACCTCTTCCGCGCTGTGCCGGATCCCGAAGACGTGCCGGTCGACGAGCGCCTGGAACCGGTTGAGCAGGAAGGGGGTCGTCGTGACGAACAGCAGAGAGGTGAACAGCAGTGAGGTGAGGAGCTCCTGGTTGATCGGCGGCCAGCGGCTGGCGATGGCGAACAGGGCGACGATGTAGGGCGTGGTCGCCAGCACCATGTAGCTGTAGACGCCGATCAACCGGTTGGCGCGGAACTCCAGGGCTCCGAGATGGTGTTTGTAGATCGCATAGATGTAGCTCATCGGGAGGATGAGCAGGCTCACGCTCGAGACGGTGATGAACCAGGGGAAGAGAACCCGGACGTCTCCGAGCACGGCATTGAAGATTGGATAGAACTGCGAGATCGCCCCGAAGAAGAGGATGAAGGGGCCCAGGCCGAGCACCAGGCCATACAGCATGATGCGGTTGGCGATCTTCACCGCCACGGGCAAAGGCAGGAAAAGGCGGATGAGGAAGAGCGACAGCGCGCCGGCGACCCCGGCCAGCGAGGTCAGCACGTACAGGGCGTCGTAGTTTCCCAGGAGGTAGAAGGAGTCGAGGAGGCTGAGCGTCAGGGCCAGAAGGTAGAGAGGGACGAGAATTCTCGCTCTCTGCCGCGGGCTCAGCAGCCAGGAGGGAAGGATGAGGTGGAGGTGGATGGCGAGGGGGAGGAAGAACCAGACGAAGAAGTGAAAGACGACCGCCGTGCCGCCGGCCTTTACGTTGGACGCCTGACCCGCCGCGAACCAGATGGCGGTGATATAGCTGAAGAGGACCAGGAGCAGCCATCGTTCATCGCGCGGGCGCAGCAAAAAGACTGCGATGGTCCCCATGAGCCAGAGGACGAGAGGAAGAACGGCGAGCGGAGTCAGCTGCCTCCAGTCGGCGCGGTGCTTGAAAGCGAGCTGCCGGAACTCCCGGATCTGTCCCTGGCGCTCGACCCGGATCGTCACGTACCCGTCGGCGTCTGCCACAGAGTCGAGCGGCAGGAGCCGGTTGCGGTTGAAGGTCTGCCATTCCACCCCGCCGAACGTCAGGATCCGATCCCCCAGTCGCGTACAGTCCTTTTCGTTCGGGGCGCAGGGGGAGCTGGTGATGACCTTCCCCGTCGAAGGCGTCATCACGAAGTCGATGCTCCGGTAGGTCGCCAGGTAGGGATAGTACAGACAGGGGATGAGGACGAGCACCGAGGCGAGCGTCCACAGGACGTCCACCAGCTTCCAGCCGAGGAGCTTGTTCTTCATGAAGGCTCCAGGGAAAGGCCCGCCACGTCCGGAGCCCCCGCAGCGGCGAACAGGCGATGGAGCGGCTCGGTATGGGCGTCGAAGAGTCGCGCCACCGGGGCTGGACTCGGAAGAGCGAGGCGCGCCATCAGGGCGCGGGCCTCGCCGAGGATCTCCAGCATCTTGAAGGCGCAGTAGCTGAGCGCGCCGCACCGGACGAGGATCTCCTGCGCCGCGGCGAGAGCCGCCGGCTCCGCCGCGCGAGCCGAAAAATCGAGGAAGGCGGCCTGCTCCGGATGCTCGGCGGTCATCGCATACAGCAGGGCGAGGTTGTTCGGGGGGCGGTTCCAGTCGGGCGCCGCCGGAGTGCGCAGCGCGTCCAGCAGGTCATCGCTCACCTGCACGCAGAGGCCGAGGAGCCGGCCGAGACGGCCAATCCGGTCCGCCGCGTCGGGAGGCGCTCCGCCCAGCAGAGAGCCGATGGCGAAGGCGGCGGTGAAGAGCGGAGGGGTCTTGGTGCCCACCACGTGCCAGTACTCGTCCTCGTCCCGCAGAGCGTGCGCGTCGAGACTCTGGCCATACGCGGTGGCCAGGGCCATGCCGGAAAGGATCGCCTGGAGGGCTGAACGTGCCGGGGGGGCGAGAGCCGCCCCGTCCAGGACCTGGTGGCCCGCCGCCTGGAAGGCCAGAGCCAGGTTGGCCGCGCCACCTGGGCCGAGGCGGCGGTAGTCTCCGTCCGGATCGTCGTCCAGCATGTCATCGACCAGATGGATGCTGATCAGCGAGCAGAGGATCGCCGCGGAGCCCCGCGCCGCCGCTTCGGGAGAGCCTCCGACCGCCTCGCAGGCGGCCGCAGGGTGGTCCCAGACGCCGAAGAGCCCCCGGGGCTGGACGCGTTGGACCAGCTCGACCATCTCGGGCCATGCCGCAACCGGGCGGAGCGCGAGGATCAAATCCTTCGTGCGTTCGAGGCTCATGGGC
>DATFPH010000277.1:0-5314 GCA_035264905.1 Thermoanaerobaculia bacterium | reverse complement strand
CAGCTTTCCATCAGACCGAGGAAGAGCCGCTGCTCCTCGAGAGAGTGCTCTTGCCAGACCATCAGGGCGAGGTCCTCGCGCGTGAAGCGCCCCGAGTCCCTCAGCCAGGGTGTCGCCCGGCCGCGGTGGAAGACCGTGTAGACGGCGTCGAGCGCCCAGTTCTGGTCGAGGATGATTCTGTTGGAGAAGAGGTACGGCTCGTAGACCACCACGCCGGTCTGGTGGAAGTATTCGAGGGCGTGCTCCCACGAGACGATGCCTCCGACTTCGTCGCAAAGCGCACGGAATTCCTCAAGGGTGAGAGTCCGATGCCGCCGCTCCTCGGGCTTGTGCGCCTGGTCCTCGCTGCGCCAGTCGTAGAGCCGGCGGCGCACCTCAGCGCGGCCGTGGCCGATCTCGAGAGCCCCGTTCCGTTCGAGCAAGTACCCAATGGCGTTGCGTAGCTGGCCTTCCAGGATTTCTCGCCCGAGATCCTCCTTGGCGCTGTAGGAGCAGCACTCGAAGAACCCGACACCGACCGGCCTCGGCGGGTCGGGGCGCCGGTCGGCGAACCGATCGCACTGGCTCTGCACGACGATTACCGGGCTGTCCTCGCCAGCGAGAGTTCGCACGTAGTCGAGCCAGTAGGCGAGCGGCTGGTTGCGGAGGGGGAGTCCGTTTTCCTCGTATTCCTCCCGGTTTTCGAGCTGGGGGGTCCAGAGTATCAGGCAGACGGCGCGGCTGCGTAAGAAGAGCGCATGGGTGCCATGGTAGATGTCTTGCCCGCCGAAATCCCACCAGTTAACCTGGAAACCCTGTTCCTGGCCCCCGGTCCGGATGCGCAACTCCTCCCTCCAGATCTGAACGCCATGGGTGGACTGGACCGACTCTTCGAAGGGCTGGCCTCGGAAGCGCCGGCAGAGTTGGGTTTTCCCGACGCGGCCATTGCCTAGCAGGATCACCTTCACCTCGTTCTCGGCCTCGGCCCCAAGGTCCAATTCGGAGAAGTAAGTGCGCAGCCGTGGGAGACAGTTGTCCCAGGAGGAATTAGAGCTAAACTCACGTGGGACGTCTGTCACCTCGGCAAGAAGCTTTGTCAGGTGAGGGAAGCCCGCGAATTCCCGTAACAACTTGGCCGGGACAGGCCGGCAGCCATAAAGGTCGAGCTTCTGGAGCTTTTGAAGTCCGGCCAGCGGGGCCAAATCCGTCGCGGCTTCACAGTACTGGAGGTCAAGGGTTTGAAGTCCTTGGAGTCCGGCTAGTTGGGACAGATCCGTCACTGCTGTTCTCGCCAAGTCGAGATGCTGAAGGCCTTGGAGTCGGGCTAGCGGGGATAGGTCCTTCAAGGCCCGGCAGAACCCAAGATCGAGGCTCTGAAGGTTTCGAAGCCAGGCTAACGGAGCCAGGTTCGTTATGTCCGTGTTCGCCAGGGAGAGCCTCTGAAGTCCTTGGAGTTGGGCCAGCGGGGATAGGTCCTTCAAGCGCCAGCAGTTTGGAAGCTCAAGGACTTGAAGTCCTTTGAGGCCGACCAGCGGGGCCAGGTCCGTCACAGCATTGCAACTCGACAGGTCCAGGCTCTGGAGGCCTTCAAGTCGAGCCAGCGGGGAAAGGTTCGTCACAGCATTGCAGTCCGACAGGTTCAGACTCTGAAGGCCATCGAGTCGAGCCAGCGGGGAAAGGTCCATGACGCCTGTTCTCGACAGGTCTAGCCACTGAAGGCTTTCAAGTCGAGCCAGCGGGGCCAGGTCCGTGACGCCTGTTCTTGACAGGTCGAGCCACTGAAGAACTTCGAGTCGGGCCAGCGGCGACAGGTCCGTCAGGCCTTCGCAGTAAGCGAGGTCGAGGCTCTGAAGGCCTTCAAGTCCTGCCAGCGGAGACAGGTCCATCACTCCGCAGCCAGAAACCTCAAGTCGCTGAAGCCCTTGGAGTCCGACCAGCGGGGAAAGGTCAGTCACGCCGGTCACACCGAAGCTCAGGCTCTGAAGATTTTGGAGCCGTGTCAGCGGGGCCAGGTCCGTGACGCCTGTCCAGTTAAAACTCAGGCTCTGGAGTCCTTGGAGTCCGGCCAGCGGTGCCAGGTCCGACAGGTTCCGGCACTGCTCAAGGTTGAGTGTCTGAAGTCCTTGGAGTCCGGCCAGTTGCGACAGGTCCGTGAGCTCGGGGCGTTCCCGATTTGGGTCCTTTTCGAGCCCCCCTGCCTCAGTGGGCTTGAAGGTACCCAGGTAGAGTGCCCTTAGGTATGGCAGCTCACCCAGGCTGGCAGGGAGCTCGCTCAGAGCCAGATCGCCCAGATCCAAGCTCTCCGCCCGAGTCCTCCGAGCCTCCTCGATCCGCCGCTCCGCTTCCGCCAGGTTCTCTTCCACGATGCTCGCATCTTAGCAAGCCGAGTGCACGAAGGGCTTGACACCCGCCGTTTCCGTCCATAACCTATGAGTTATGGAATCTCCAGGTTATGGACAGGCCGCCCCCAATCACCTCGACGCTACGTTCGCGGCGCTCGCCGATCCCACGCGGCGGGCGATTCTGGCCCGGCTTGCCTCGGGGGAGGCGTCGGTGATGGAGCTGGCGGAGCCGTTTGCGATGAGCCAGCCGGCGATTTCCAAGCATCTCAAGGTGCTCGAGCGCGCCGGCTTGATTTCGCGCGGCCGGGATGCGCAACGGCGGCCGTGCCGGCTCGAGGCCAGGCCGCTCGCGGAAGCCTCCGCATGGCTGGAGCGCTACCGCCAGTTCTGGGATGCCTCGTTCCAAAACTTGGATGCCCTGCTTGACGAAATGAAGGCCAACGAAAAGGGAGAGAGCCGATGAACATCGCCGAAACCTTGCAGATCACGACGCCTTCGGAGCGGGAGATCGCGATGACGCGCGTCTTCGATGCGCCGCGCCACCTGGTCTTCGAGGCCTATACGAAGCCCGAGCTGGTCAAGCGGTGGCTCGGGGTGCGCAACGGCTGGACGCTGGACGTCTGCGAGATCGATCTGCGGGTGGGCGGCAGATATCGCTACGTGTGGCGTGGCGCGAACGGACAGGAGATGGGGATGGGCGGCGTCTTTCTGGAGATCGAGCCGCCCGAGCGCATCGTCTCCACGGAGGCGTTCGACAATCCCTGGTATCCGGGGGAAGCCGTCGGAACGGTCCTTCTGGTCGAGCAGGGCGGCAAAACCACGCTCACCCTCTCGGTGCTCTACCAGTCGCAGGAGGTGCGCGACGCCATCCTCCAGAGCCCGATGGCCGTGGGCGTGGGGGAGAGCTTCGACAAGCTCGCCGAGGTTCTGGCGTCGATGGGGGCGTAGCTGTTGGCAAAGCAGGGCGTGGCTTTTGGAAGTGGGGCTATACTTTGAAGCCCATGAAGAAACCTCTGGCCCTGCTCGTGCTCACCGCCCTGATTCTGGTCGCATCCTCCGTCCGCGGCCATCAGGCCGAGGGCGGGGCGCGCGAAAAGCTCGCGAAGGATGGCATCGCCTTCACACCGGAGGCGTTCCTGAAAGCCGTTGCCGAGGGCGACGCAAAGCATGCGGCGCTGTTTCTGGAAGCCGGCATCGATCCCTCGGTGAAGAACGCCTCCGGCCGCACCGCGCTCTGGATCGCCACCGAAAGGCGCCAGCTCGAAGTGCTCAAAATCCTGCTCGCCGGGGGCGTCGCGCCGAACGAAAAGAACGCTCCGCCAGCCGAATACGGCAAGTCGATCGTCTTCGAGGCCGTCGATTCCGGCGACGCCGCGTTCGTGCGTGCGCTCGTCGAAGCGGGTGCCGACGCCAAGCAGGCCAACGACTACGAGGTGCCGCCTCTCGCCGAGGCAGCGCGCGTCGGTAACATCGAAATGTGCCAGATCCTCCTCAAGGGCGGCGCCGATCCCAATGCAGCGCCCGCCGGATTCCCCCTGCTCTACGGACCGGTCAACGAGAATCATCTCGAAGTCGTCAAGCTCCTCCTCGCCTCCGGCGCCAAGCTCGGCGAGCACAAGCAGAGCCTCGTCGAGGCAGCCCAAAACCCGGAAATCCGCGCCCTGCTGGAAGCGGCTGAGTAGGCGCAAAGGAGAAGAAACATGAGGATCCGACGGATTGGATGGACCGTGCTCTGCGGATTGCTGGCCTTCGGCCACCAGGCGGCGGCGCAGGAGCTTGGCGACGGCCGAGGTATCGATCATGTCGGCCCGATGGTCCGGCTTGAAAACTTCGACGCGACGGCGAGCGTCTGGGCCGACCAGCTCGGGTTTTCGCTCACACCGACTTTGCTCTCCCCGTTGGGCGCCAAGAACCGTCTGATCTGGTTCAGCGACCAATCGTATCTGGAGATCCTGGCCTTCACGCAGCTGAACGAGTTCACCGCGCCGTTCCTGGCCTTTCTGGACCAGCACGAAGGCGCCGCGTTTTATGGGACCGAGGTGGTCGACGCCGAGCAGGCGATGGCGTTTCTGACCGGTGCCGGCTATCCCAACGTCGGTCCGATTCCAGCGCCGCCTCTCACGATCGAATCGACCGGCGAGGTCGTCGGGCTCTCTCCCCTGTGGCGCTCAATCATCCTCACCGAGCGCGTCGCTCCGGCCAACTCGAATTTCTTCCTGGACTATGACGAAGCCCAGGTACAGCAGATGTTCGACGAGTTTCCGGTCCTGGCGCCTCAGCCGCACCCGAACACCGCGCAAAAGATCGATACCCTCTGGTTGGTCGTGTCGGATCTGGACGCGGCGATCGATTTCTACGAGGGGCTCGGCCTGGAGGTCGGGTTCAAGAACAAGAAGATCCATTATCTCGGCGCCCGCGGCGCGGAGGTCCGGTACCGCGACAACACCCTGGCGCTCTTGGTACCGGATGGTCCCGGCCTGGTCGCGGATTTCGTAGCGGAGCGCGGGGAAGGGATCCTGGGTGCGAGCATCGAGGTTGGCGATCTCGACACCGCCCATACCCTCATCAGTGGCAACACGAGCCTGACTCTTCCGGTCTTCCAAGAGAAGGGCCGTGAACGCTTCCTGATCCCGGCGTCTCTGACGCACGGCTTTTTGCTGGAGATGGTGGAGTAGTCAGGCCCCCGACCCTAGAGCCAAACCTGCAGGAGAAGGTACAATTGCGCCATGATCGTATCTCTTGAGCTTCCCGATTCCATTGTCTCCGTCGATCCCCGCTATCTGAAAGAGGCTCTCGTCGCCATGCTTTACCACACGGGGAAGCTTTCGGAGCGGCAGGCGCGGGAGGCTCTGGGTATGACCCGGCGCGCCTTTGAGGAGATACTTCCCCGCTTCGGCTTCTCCATCCTCGTGGACAGCCGGGAAAATCTGGAAACCGAGCTGAGCGCTTGAGCGGGGAGCGCGAGATCGCGAGTGATACTGGACCTCTGATCA
>DATFPH010000276.1:0-1981 GCA_035264905.1 Thermoanaerobaculia bacterium | reverse complement strand
CGGTGCGCGACGTCACCGCCGTCATCCTCGACCGTGACCGGCACACGGACCTCATCGCCGAGGTGCGGTCCGCCGGCGCCCGCATCAGGCTCATCCCCGACGGCGACGTGGCCGGCGCCATCTCGACCGCCTGGGCCACCTCGGGCGCCGACATCCTCTTCGGCGTCGGCGGCACACCCGAAGGCGTCATCACCGCCGCCGCGTTGAAGTGCATGGGCGGCGAGCTCCAGGGCCGGCTCTGGCCCCGCAACGACGAGGAGCGCAAGGCCGCCGTCGACGCGGGCTACGACCTCGACCGGGTGCTGGCGCTCGAAGACATGGTCTCCGGCGAGGACGTGTTCTTCGCCGCCACCGGCGTCACCGACGGTGACCTGCTCGATGGCGTCCGCTACCTCGACGACGGCCACGCCACCACCGAGTCGCTCGTCATGCGCTCACGGTCCGGCACGGTGCGCCGCGTCCAGGCGACCCACAACCGCCCGAAGCTCCGGGAGGTAGTGGGCGCCAGGTACGGGTAGCGCAGCTACCCACCTGTCTGTCCGGCCGCGGTGTCTGTGGCGGCCGTTGACGGAGGGCTGATCAGCCCTCGAGGGGCAGCGAGCCGGTGTCGTCGTGCTCGTGGCGCAGGGAGTTGATCACCGCGCCGGCGAGCAGGACCAGGCTGATCGCGTAGAACCAGACCAGCGCCACGAGGATGAAGCCGATCGTCCCGCCGATGCGATGGAGGTCGGAGACCTTGTTGAGGTAGAGGGGGAAGATGTAGTTGCCGCCGGCGGTGATCACGGCGAAGAAGAGGGCCCCGGGCCAGACCGATCCCCACGGCATGTGGCCCTTCGGCACGGCCCAGTAGATCGCCGCGATGATCAGGAAGGTCAGGACGAGTCCGCCGACGACCACGATCGCCGTGCGAATCGCCCCGAACTCGTCCAGTCCGAAGGGGAGATCTTCCGCCTTCGAGAGCACGGCGCTCTCCACCGTCGGGACCGTGACGCTGGCGAGCAGCAGCAGCATCAGGCCGAACAGCATCACCAGCGAGAAGCGCTTCTGCTCGAGCCAGCCGCGGCACTCGACGTGGTAGATGCGGCAGAACGCGGTGTCCATCGCGCCCCAGAAGGAGGCTCCGATCCAGATCCCGCCGGCCGCCGCGGCGATCCCGATCGTGGTGGAGCTCTCCCGTACCCGGTCGATCGCGTCCTGGAGTGCCCCCTGCTCCATGTTCGGGAAGAGCCTCTGGATGTCGAGGATGACGCTGTGCTCGACGTCCGCGCTGTTCACGACCTTGCCGAAGATGAAGAGGACCAGGAGGGCGAACGGGAAGACCGCCAGCATCAGGTTGTAGGCGACCATCCCGGCCAGGCCGGTGATGTTCTCCTTGTAGGCGCGGTTCCAGAAGGCCCGCGTCCAGGCGTGGCGCCAGAGGTGCCAGCGAGGGTGAGCCGGTTCCGCTCCTCTGAGCGGCCAGACGTTCATCGGTAACGGATGTCCAGATCGGGGTATCTGGAGGGGCGTCCGGAACTTTTCCGCAAAGCGGGGGTTGGTGCGAGGGTGTTCCGAGGCGAAGCCTCAGAACAACCCGTTATATGCGGCCGAAGCGGCCTCCGGCGCATTCCCCAGCCGTTGCCTTCAAAAAGTGAAGTGGCTACCATACGAACGGACGTTTGAGGAAGACTGGCGAGATCCAGGCACCCGAGCAGTGACCCAAACGCGGAGGCGGACGGACTGCCCCGCGTTTTTGTGGCCTTTGAGCGGGATTGAAGTAAAGGTTTTTCGTCAGCGGCCGACATGAGATCAAGGCCCAACCAGAATTAGGTAAGCGGCCCCGACCGCCAGGAAACCGAAAGACAGCCAGGAAGGAAGAGCGTAAGCGAATGCTGGTAGCGGAGATTCAGGAGCTTGAGGAAGTAAAGACGCTGGTCACCAAGGGCCAGCAACTCGGCGTGCTCACCTTCGGCGACGTCGCGAGCGCGGTGTCCGAGGTCGA
>DATFPH010000275.1:0-1792 GCA_035264905.1 Thermoanaerobaculia bacterium | reverse complement strand
CCTCGACCCCCAGGTCTCGCTCCGCGAAGCACGGGAAGCGGCGGGGGACGTGCCGGTGGAGCTGGCGTCGGCGGGGCGGGTGTTCGAAGTCTGAAAACCCACAGGAGCCCGCATGCCCTTGAAATTCTGGAGCCCCTTAGCTCTCGTCCTCGCCCTGCTCGCCGCACCCCTGACCGCCCAACCGCCGGCGGAGACCAACGCCGCCGCCGCCGCCAAAAGCCCGGATAAAACCCCGGATAAAAACCTGGACAAGAAGCCCGCGCCGGAAGAGAAGTCCTCGCGGACCCACCACTCGATCACCCTGGACGGCCAGAAGATCCCCTACACCGCCACCGCCGGCACGATCCTCCTGAAAGACGACGACGGCACGGTCAAGGCGACGGTCTTCTCCATCTCCTACACCCGCGACGGGGTGAACGACCCGGGCACGCGGCCCGTGACCTTCTCCTTCAACGGCGGACCGGGCTCGGCCTCCCTCTGGGTCCACATGGGCGCCTTCGGACCGAAGCGGGTCGAGCGCGATCCGGAAGGCATGTCCATGAAGCCTCCGGGCCGCCTCGTCGACAACGACCTCTCCATCCTCGACGTCACCGACCTGGTGTTCATCGACCCGGTCGACACCGGCTACAGCCGCACCGCGCCGGGGCAGGACGGCAAGCAGTTCCACGGCGTGCGGCAGGACGTCGAGTCGGTCGGCGAATTCATCCGCCTCTGGGTGACGCGCAACGAGCGCTGGGCCTCGCCCAAATTCATCGCCGGCGAGAGCTACGGCACCACGCGCGCCGCCGGCCTGTCCCTCTTTCTGGACGAGCGCTACGGCATGCAGCTCAACGGCCTCGTCCTGGTCTCCTCGGTGCTCAACTGGCAGAACCAGGAGTTCCACACGGGCAATGACATGCCCTACATCATCCATCTGCCCACCTACGCGGCCGCCGCCTGGTACCACAAGAAGCTGCCGCCCGAGCTGCAGCAGCGCGACCTGCGGGGTCTGCTCCAGGAGGTGGAGGCGTTCTCGAAGACCGAGTACGCGCTGGCGCTCCACGAGGGAGACCGGCTGTCCCCGGAGCGGCGCAAGGAGATCGCGGCGAAGGTGGCGCGCTATTCGGGCCTGTCGCAGGACTACGTGGAGCGCACCAACCTGAGGATCGACATCTACCGGTTCATCAAGGAGCTGCTGCGCGACGAGGGGAAGACGATCGGCCGTCTGGACACCCGGTTCACCGGCCGGGACCTCGACGCCGCGGGCGAGAACGTCGAATACGATCCGAGCTCGGTCTCGCTCGGCGGGCCGTACGTGGCGGCGGTGAACGACTACATCCGGCGCGAGCTCAAGTTCGACGTCGACCTGATCTACGAGCACTCGAGCCGGCGGGTCTACCCCTGGAGCTTCGAGGACTTCGAGAACCAGTACCTCAACATGGCCGAGTACCTCCGCCAGGCCATGGTGCGCAACCCGGACCTGAAAGTCCTGATCACCGCCGGCTTCTACGACCTGGCGACCCCTTACTTCGACGCCTTCTACACCGTGGACCACCTGGGCCTGCCGCCCGAGCTGCGGAACCACATCTCGATCACCACCTACGAAGCCGGCCACATGATGTACGTCCGCGCCGCCGACCACCGGAAGCTCAAGCAGGACATCGCGGGATTTTTGCGGGATGCGGTGCCCTGATCCCGGAGGAGGGCACGGGGGTTGCACAGGCCTCGGTGGGGGAGAGAATCCCTTCGAGAACTGGAGGTCTTCATGGCACTGGCTACATTGATTCGAAGGAACGAGGTTCGGAGGAACGGC
>DATFPH010000274.1:0-12609 GCA_035264905.1 Thermoanaerobaculia bacterium | reverse complement strand
TCAGCGTCCGTGCCCTGGCCTACATCACGGCCGGGCACCTCACGCACCACCTCGGGATCGTTCAGGAGCGGTATCTGTAGAGGAGGATCCGATGCAGCGCGTGAACGGACTTCATCACATCACCGCCATCGCCGGGCCGGCCCAGGAGAACCTGGATTTCTACGCGGGCGTGCTCGGCATGCGCCTCGTCAAAAAGAGTGTCAACCAGGACGATCCCGGCACCTATCACCTGTTCTACGCGGACGCGGAAGGTCATCCAGGCACGGACCTCACCTTCTTCCCCTGGGCCCAGCTCGCGCCGCCGCGGATGGGCCATGGGCTCGCCGTCGAGGTGAGCCTCGAGGTGCCGCCCGACAGCCTCGGCTTCTGGGGATCGCGCCTGGAGAAGTACGGCGCGCAGCTCGGATCGATCGAGACGAGTTTCGGCGACAAGGTCCTGCCGCTGGTCGATCCCCACGGCCTGCGGCTCGCCCTGGTCGAAAGCGCATCCGCGGCGCGGCGCCCGTTCACGCCATGGGACGGCAGCCCGGTGCCGGTCGAGCACCAGGTCCGCGGTCTCTACGGCGCGCAGCTCTGGGAGCGCAACCTCGCGGTGACAGAGGCTTTCCTGACCGCTGTTCTGGGCTTCCAGCCCTTGGGCAGCGAGAACGGCTGGACGCGCTACGGCTTCGCGGACGCCGCAGGCATCGTCGATCTCCGGGAGACGCCGGGCACGCAGCGCGGCGCCTGGGGCGTCGGAAGCGTGCACCATCTCGCCTGGCGGGTCGAGGACGACGACGAGCAGCTCGCGGTACGCGAGCAGGTCGAGTCAGCAGGCGGGCAGCCAACGCCCGTCATCGACCGCTTCTGGTTCAAGTCGGTGTACTTCCGCGAGCCCGGCGGCGTGCTGTTCGAGCTGGCCACGGACGGCCCCGGCTTCGCGATCGACGAGGATCGATCACATTTGGGAGAGACCCTGATTCTACCGCCGTGGCTCGAGCCTTCGCGGCAGGAGATCGAAGAGATTCTGCCGCCGTTGCGGCCGGCGGCGTAGGGTGTGCACCTAATAGTGGTAGCGGAGCTGAGCGATCAGAACGCAGTTGTCTTCGATTTGGGACTGCGCAAAAGGTAAGCGGTCTCTTCGAGGGACTTGTAGTCCTCGAGCGAGAGCATAACCACCGAGGCTTCGCCGCTCCGGGTGATGATGACCGGTTCGTGGCTCTCACAAACATGGTTCATGGTCTTTGCCAGGTGTTCGCGTGCTTTGGTGTACGAGATCGAATCCATCGTGATCTCCTTCTGGTCACGTACAGAAAACTGTACGTACAAGCAGCGCCGAAGTCAAGGGCAGGAGCCCGCCGTGGGCTCTCTCATCCCCGCTTCCGCCCCGCCGTGAGGCTCGCCACCACCACTGCCAGCTCGGCCGGCTCGACCGGCTTCGCGACGTGCATGTTGTACCCCGCCGTCAAGGCCTGCAAGCGGTCTTCGATCCTGGCGTAGGCGGTCAACGCCACGGCCGGCAGCGGTTTGGCGCGGTCCCCTTCCCGCGCCCTCACCTTCTCGATCAGGTCGTAGCCGGTCTCTTCCGGCATTCCGATGTCGGAAATCAAGATATCGGGATCGTACTCGTCGATCACCGCGAGCGCCTCGGCGGCCGAGGCGCAGGTCTTCACCTCGGCTCCGCACCGTTCGAGCACCGTGCAGAGCAGATGGCGGGCATCCGCCTCGTCATCGACCGCGAGCACCTTGATCCCATGGAGCTCCGGCGGGCAATCGAAGGGCACTCTCCTGCTCACGCCGGAATGGACACGCTGGGTCTCCGGGGCGAGAGCGGCGGCCGGCGCGCGGACGGCCATTACGGGCAGTGTCAGCGAGAAGACGGCTCCCGTCGGATCTTCGCGATTGCTCGCTTCGATGGTCCCCCCATGCAGCTCGACCAGGTGACGCACGATCGCGAGGCCGAGCCCCAATCCTCCGTGCTTGCGCGTGATCGAGCTGTCCGCCTGGCGGAACCGCTCGAAGACGTGCGGCAGAAACTCCTCGTCGATCCCCGGCCCCGTGTCGCTCACGGTGATCTCGACGTGGGAGTTGATCCGTTCGAGCTGGACCTGCACGCGTCCCCCTTTGGGCGTGAACTTGATCGCATTCGACAACAGGTTCCAGATCACCTGCTGCAGGCGGACGGGGTCCCCCAGAACGTATCCGGCACCGAAATCCAGCACGACGTGAACACGCAGGTCCTTGGCATCCGCGGCCGGACGCGAGGTGTCGACGGCGGCGTTGATCACCGTCGTCAGATCGACCGGCTGCGCGTCGAGGCGGAGCTTGCCCGAGATGATGCGCGAGACGTCCAGCATGTCGTCGATCAGCCGAGCCTGCAGCTTGGCATTGCGATCGATCGTCTCGATGGCGCGCGCAAACGTCTCGTCATCGAGCCCTCCCGTGGTCAACAACCGGGTCCAGCCGAAGATGGCGTTGAGAGGCGTGCGCAGCTCGTGCGAGAGCATGCCCAGGAACTCGTCCTTGGCCCGGCTGGCGATTTCTGCCTCCTCCCGCGCTTCCCGTTCGCGGACCAGCAGCTCTTCCCGCTCGCGGATCGCCTCTTGCGCCTTCTGGTACAGCCGGGCATTGTCCATGGCGATTGCCGTCTGGGCGGCCAGCCCTTCGACGATCCGCTCATGCCGTTCGGTGAAAACGCCCTCCTCTCGATGGCCGAAAAAGAGCCCGCCGAGGACCTCGCCCGACCGCGAGATCACCGGAACGGCGAGGTAGCTCGTCACCGGCAGATGCCCGGGCGGCATCCCGCTCCGCGGGGGGTTTTTCCCGTACCGGGGATCCTTCTTCACGTTGGCGAGGCGGATGGTCGCCTCGCCGCGAAAGGTGGGCCCGAAGAGCTCCGTAGCCCGCGGCATCGGAAACTTCGCGAACGCCTCCCGCGGCACTCCCGAGAGGGTATAGAGCATGTACGACCCGCCCTGGTCGTTGACGACGTTGTAGAAGAAAGAGCCGAACTGCGCTCCGGTCAGCTCCGTCGCCGCGTCGGTGACAGCCTGCACGAGCTTCTGCTGGTCGAGCTCCGCGGAGAGCAGCTGCCCGATCCGGTTGATCGTCGCGACGACTTCGGTCTGCTCACGGAGCTTCGCCTCGGCGTCTTGCGGTTCGCTGGAGGGTCCTCTTTCCATGTACTCCTCGTCAGTCTTCCGGGCACGAATCCTACCGCGAGCCCCTGGGAAAAGCCGCGCGGATCTCCTCCGGCGCGACCACCCGCCACTGCCCCGGTTCCAGGCCCCCGAGCTCCAACCCTTCGAACGACACCCGCTTGAGCCGGGTCACCTCATGGCCCGCGACACCGAGCATACGGCGGATCTCCCGATTCTTCCCCTCCGTCAGCTCCACGACCGGCGCGAGCGGATCGTCCGCGGGCCGGCCATCCACCCGCACGCGACCGTCCTGGATCAAGGCGCGCGCCTCCGTCCGCGAGGCGAGCCCCAGCTTGGAAAGGGCTCGTTCGAGGGAGACTTCGCCGGGGCGCCGTTTCAGCAAGGTTTATTCGTACCGCAGCGCCTCGATCGGATCGAGGGCCGCCGCCCGGGTGGCGGGATAGATCCCGGAGGCCAGGCCGACGGCCATGGCGACGCCGGTCGAGAGGAGGATCGCCGTGCCGGTCACCACCGTCTCCCAGCCGGCGTAGAGGGCCACGCCGCGGGCGATGGCGAGGCCGACGGCGATTCCCATCAGTCCGCCGATCAGGCTGATCGCGAAGGACTCGACGACGAACTGGAAGCGGATGTCCCCGCGCCGCGCGCCCACGGCCCGCCGCACGCCGATCTCCCGCGTCCGCTCCAGCACCGTGGCCAGCATGATGTTCATGATGCCGATCCCGCCGACCAGGAGCGAGATGCCGGCGATGCAGCCCATGACGACGTTGAACAGGCGCTGCGTCCGCCGGCTCTGCGCGAGGAGCGCTTCGGGGACCACGAGCTGGTAGTCGTTCGCGCCCGCGTGCAGGCGGACCAGCAGCTCGTCGATGAGCCGCGCCGCCTCGCCCGCGTCGGTCCCCTCCTTCATCCGGACGACGATCTCGTCCAGCGGAGCGTCCAGCGGAGGATGATCGAATTTCCGCTCGGCGGTGCTGACCGGGATGTAGACCTCGGTCGCCTGCGTGCCGATCTGCACCCCCTGGAAGCTCGTCCCCTCCTCCGCCGGCGCGAGCACGCCCACCACTTCCAGCCAGACGTCGTTGACCTTGAAGAGCTGCCCCAGGGCCGGACCGTAGCCGAACAGGTCGCGCCGCACGCCCGGTCCGATCACCGCCACCTGGGCATGGGACTTCTCATCGAGCGAATCGAGGAAGCGCCCTTCGGCGAGCTGCAGGTGGGCCAGCTCGGCGTGGCGGGCCGAGACGCCATAGACCGCGGCGTCCGTCTTGCCATTGGCCGAGATCATTTTATAGGGCTCGATCTCGATGCGCGGCGCGACCAGCTCCACCCCGGGGACGGCTTCGGCGATCGCCGCGGCGTCGCGGGAGGAGACCCCCAGCGACTTCTGCCGGATCTCCTTGGCTTCCTGCTCCGAGAGATCGCGCGCCCGCACCAGCACGTTGCGCAGCCCCAGCCGCTCGATCATCCCGAGCGCCTGCCGCTCCGCCCCTTCGCCGATCGAGAGCATGGCGATCACCGCGCCCACGCCGAAGATCATGCCGAGCATGGTCAGCGCCGAGCGCAGCTTGTGCGCCGCGAGGTTGTCCGCGGCGGAGAGCAGGGCCTCGCGCGGGCTCAACGGGAGGCCCCCGGCACACCTGGCGCGGGAGCCGCAGTCCCGGTCCCTTCGTCGGCGTCCTCGCCCGTCTCGTCATCCGAACGGGCCGGCCGCGTGGGATCGACGAGCGCCACCTCATCCCCCGGCGCGATCCCCCTCTCGATGACGACCCGCCCCATGCTCGCCGGTCCCAGGGCCACTTCCACCGGCTCGAAGGTTCCGCCGCGGCGCACGTAGGCGATCTTCTTCCCGTCCTGCTCGAACACCGCCTGGCGCGGCACGGCGATCGCGTCCTTCAGCTCTTCGAGGAACAGGGTGGCGCGCACGCGCTGCCCGGGCTTCATCACCTGCGGGTCGGTCTTCGCGAGCTTCAGGACGACGGCAAAATACTGCACCGGCGAGCCGCGGAGGCGCGGCTTGGCGAGGGGATCGACCCGGCGGATCTCGGCCGGCCACTCCACGTCCGGGCGGGATTCCAGGACCACCGAGGCGCGCTTGCCCGGCGCCAGCCCGCCGGCGTCGGCTTCGAGCACGAAGACCTCGGCTTCCATCTCCCCCAGGTTCGGGATCTCGGCCAGCGGCTGGTTGTTCCACACCGAGTCGCCGACCCGGACCGGGTCGCCGTGGAAGTTCCGCTTGAGGATCAGGACGCCGTCGTGCGGAGCGGCCACTTCGAGGGCGCGCAGCCCCTGCTCGGCCTGGGAGCGCTTCATCTCCGCCCGGCGGCGTTCGATGGCGAGGAGCTGCAGCTCGGTCGCGTCGAGCTTCTCCCGCGTGCGGCGGGCGCCGCGCGAATGCTGCTCCTTGTCCTTGGCGAGATCCTGGTCGATGTCCGCCTCGATGATCTCGTGGCGAGAGTAGATGGTCTCGTCCTTCTTCTGGAACTGCTGCGAGGCCGCGAGCTCCTCGCGGGCGAGGCCGGCGTCGCGGTCGAGCTTGTCGATCTCGGCCCGCCCCTGGACCTCCTGCTTGCCGATCTTGAGCCGGGAGCTCGCACCGTCGTCCCGGGCGTCCGCCAGCTCCTTGACCAGCTCCGTCGAGTCGAAGCGGACCACCACCTCGCCCGCGCGCACCCGCGCACCGTCCGGAGCCAGCCAGGCGATGCGGAACGGTCCCGGCACCCCCGCGGGAACCGACACGGGCGTGGCCTGCACGGACCGCAGGTTGCCCTGCGCCGGAACGCGCAGCGCGAAGGAGCTTTTCTCGGCCCGGAGGACCGGCACGTCGGACCGCCGCTCCGCCAGCATTCCGGTCAGCGGCAGGAAGGCGCCAAGAATCAACAAAAGGGCGGCAACCCCCACGATGATCCTGCGACGCGAGCTTTTCCTCCCGCTCGCGGGAGAGGGGCCGGGGGTGAGGGCCTCTTTCACCCCGCCTCCCCCCGCGGATCGCGCAACGCGATCGCATCCTCCTCGGACAACCCGCTCACGATCTCCACCCAGCGGTCGTTGCGGCGGCCGAGCTTCGGCCGGATCTCCTCGGTCCCCCAGCGCGTCCGGCGGAAGACGACCGGCCCCTCGGGTCCATTGAAGACCGCTCCGGCCGGCACGAGGAGGGCGCGCGGCACGCGGTCGAGCTCGATCGTCCCCAGGAAACGCATCCCCGGACGCATCCGTTGCGGATCGGTCCGGTCGAGGGAGAGATCCAGCCCCACCACTTTGACCGGGTCGGCCGGCGAGCGCGTCTGGACGGCGCCGCGGATCGCGCGCACGTGGCCGGTGAAGCTCACGTCCGGGTGGGCGTCGAGGCGGAGGACCACGCGCTGGCCCACGGCCACGCGGCCCGCGTCCGCTTCGTCGACCTCCCCCGAGGCCCGCATCTGGCGGAGGTCCGGAATCTCCAGGATCTTCTCCCCCCGCCAGGCCGAGTCACCGATCTTCTTCTTCTCCCGCTCCCGGCGCGGATCGGAGAGATAGACCACCGTGCCGTCGCGCGGCGCCAGGACCGTCATTTTCTGGATCGCCGCCTCCGCCTCGCGGACGCGCTGGGCGGCGCGGTCGCGCTGGTTGCGCAGCGCCGAGATCTCGGCCTCCGCTTCGCGGACCTGCAAGGAGAGCCGGTTTTCCAGATAGGCCACCTCGCGCTCTGCCAGCTCGAGGTCGGCGCGCGACTCGGCGAGCTCCTTGGCGGCCACCAGCTCCGACGGCACGTCCACCTTGAGGCCCGCGCGGCGGGCTCTGGCCTTTGCCTCGGCCAGCCGCAGCTCGTCCTCGCCGCGCGTCATCTCCAGGTTGGCGAGCTTCTTCTCCAGCTCCTTCTGGGCGGAGTCGCGCTGGGCCATCGTCTCCAGCAGGGTGTTCTGCAGCTCCGACGTGTCGAAGCCGAGCACCGGCTGCCCCTGGCGGACCTCGGTCCCTTCGGGGGCCATGAAGGCGATCTTGAAATCCCAGGCGTTGGAGAGCTGCGGCGGTCCCAGCTCGACGCTCTGCACCGCGCCGAGCGTGCCGGTGACCTCGATTCCGATCACCAGGTCCTGCCGCTCGACCTGGGCCCACTTCTCCTCCGCCGACGCCGAGCGGCTCCCGCTGAACGCCCACAGGCCGAACAGGGCCGCCGCCACGACCAGCGCCAGAACGGCCCAGCCGCGCCTCATCCCCTCCCCCTCAGGCGCGCCCCTTCGTCCAGCCCCTGCTCGACGACGCAGAACGAGGCGTCGCACGGACCGAGCCGGACCTCCCGGGTCCCACCGCCGGCGAGCAGGGCCCGCGGGCGCGCCGCGGAAAAATCGAGGGCAGCCCTCGGGGCGAGCAGGCCGCCGCGGACCTCCGGACCCAGGACCTCGACGCGGACCGACATGCCCGGGCGCATCTTCGCCGGGTCCAGGCGGTCGAGCTGGATGCGCACCGGGAACGAGCGCAGGAGCGGCTGCCGCGGCGACTCCTTGGCCACGGCCGAGATGTCCATCACGCGCCCATGGAAGCTCTGGCCCGGATACGCGTCGAGCGTGCAGATCGCCTCCATCCCCGGCTTGACGCGGCCATCGTCCACGTCCGACAGCGCGGCCTGGACCTCCAGCGTCGACAGATCGGGGAGGACCGCCACCGTCATCCCCACCCAGGCGTTGTCCCCTTCCCGGAGCTTGCGCCCTTCCCAGGGGTGATCCGCGGCGACCACGATGCCGTCGCGCGGAGCCCGCAGAGTCAGTGCCTGGATCGCGGTCTCGGCCTGCGCGATCTCGCGCTCCGAGCGCTGGAGGGTGATCTGCTGGATCTCGAGATCGGCGGTGCTCCCTTCGCGCAGAGCGGCGAGATCCTTCTCCGCCTTGGCGAGCTCCACCTCGGCGCGGCGCACGGCGAGCTGCCGGTCCTGGTGCTCGCGGGCGGACAGCAGATCCGGCGGGACCGCCGCGGCGATCCGCGCCTTGCCGAGCTCGCTCCGCTTCTGCTCCACCGCGAACTGCTTCTCGGCGAGCGACGAGCGGCCCTCGGCCTGCTTGCGCGCGAGCTCGGTCGCGGCATCCTCGGCCGACGCGCGCTTCTCCTCCAGCTCCTTGGTGAACGACGAGTTGTCCAGCTCCGCCACCCGGTCCCCGGCGCGCACCGGCGTACCCTCCTCGGCCAGCCAGCGGATCTGCACCTGCCAGGACGGTGTGCGCGGCACCTTGAGCTCCACCGCGCGCGCCGACGCCAACTCACCCGTGAGGAGCTGGCGCGGCCGGAGGTTGCCTCGGTGGACGACCAGATCCTCGCGAGCCCCCCGGTCCCCTTCCGCAGGCCCCGCGCACCCGGCGGCGCAAAGCACGGTCAGGAGCAGGGCGAATGGCAGGAAAAGGAGCTTGATTCTCAGCATTCGTTGAACAAAGTATACGCAGGCGGAGCCCGGACCGTCCAAGGACCCGAACGCGGTCCGGCCGTCAACGATTCCCGAAGTCGACCTTCGGAGCGGTCTCGGCACCGGGCTGCGAACGGAAGTACGGCCGCGGCTGGAATCCGAACGTCGAGGCGATCACGGTTCCGGGGAACCGCTGGATGCGCGTGTTGTAGTCCCGCGCGATCTCATTGAACTGGTTGCGCTCCACGTTGATCCGGTTCTCGGTGCCTTCGAGCTGGACCATCAGGTCCCGAAAGGCCTGCGTCGACTTGAGATCCGGGTATCGCTCCACCACCACCAGCAGCCGGGAGAGCGCCGAGGAGAGCTGATCCTGCGCCTGCTGGAACTCGGCGAACTTCTCCGGACTGTTCAGGATGTCGGCCCCGGCACCAGCGCCGACCTGGCCGACCCGGCTGCGCGCCTGGACGACCGCGGTCAGGGTGTCCTGCTCGAACTGGGCGGAGCCCTTGACCGTGGCGACCAGGTTCGGGATCAGGTCCGCCCGGCGTTGATACGCGCTCTCCACCTGCGCCCACTGCGACTCGACCGCCTCGCGCGAGCCGACCAGCCCGTTGTAGGAGCCGACGCCCCACAGCAGCACCAGGACCAGGACGGCCGCGATCGCGCCGCCGACCACACAACCCATGCTTCTCATCTCATCCTCCTTGTCCGAGCGGTCTTCGCTTTGCTCCCCTCGCCCGCACCTCCGGCCTCCGACATCATACGCGGCGTGGGCACGCATGCTACATTCTCGCCGCGTGATGAGGATCTCACTGATCGCCGCCGTGGCGGCCAACGGGGTGATCGGCCGGAACAACGGCCTCCCCTGGAATCTGCCCGCGGATCTCCGCCTCTTCCAGGCGCTGACCATGGGGCATGCCCTGATCATGGGACGGCGGACCTGGGAGTCTTTCGCCACTCCTCTCCCCGGCCGCCGGATCATCGTGGTCACGCGCCGCCAGGACTGGCAGGGGCACCTGCCGGAAGGCGTGGAGGTCGCCCGTTCGCTGGACGAGGCGCTGGAGCGGGCGCGTGAGGCGGGGGACCCGGAACCCTTCGTCGCCGGAGGCACGGAGATCTTCCGCGAAGCCCTGCCGCAGGCGGACCGGATCTACTTGACGCGAATCGAGGCCGAGGTCCCTGGAGACACCTACTTCCCCGACTTCGACGTCGCGGGCTGGAAGATCGTCGAGGAAGAACACCATGAGCCGGACGCTGACCATGCTTTCCCCTTCACCTTCCAGATCCTCGACCGGATCTGATTCGACCGGATCTGAGCGCCGGCGTTGGCGCCTGCCGCGCTGGCCCTTTCTCGCCCTGCTCGTCGGGATCGCCTGTTGCAGCCAGGGCACCGGGAGCGCGACCAACCTCCAGGCGGACACGCCGACCGAGAACGTGCGGATCTTCCTGATCGAGAGGGAGGACGGCGGCATCTTGGGAAGGAAGACCAGCTGCAACGACAGCGCCGTGCCCGTGGAGGTCAAGCTCCCCCGCCGGATGCCCGCCCTTGGAGGAGCCCTCGAAGCGCTCCTCGGCATGCGCGGAGACGCCGAAGATCCCCGTTCCGGCCTCTACAACGCCCTCCACGCCTCCCCCCTCCGCATCGCGAACCTCCAGCGCCGCGGCGGCGAGCTCCGCGTGCGCCTGGAAGGCTATCTGGAGCTGGGAGACGCCTGCGACGGCGACCGCGCCCTCGCGCAGCTCACGGAGACGGCGTTGCAGTTCCCGGACATCCAGGCGGTGTTTTTCTATCTCGGGGACAAGCCGCTGCGCGAGGCGCTGGCGGGGCGGTAACCCGGAGGAATGCGATACTCTTTACGCGGAGGAAAGTTTCCCATGCCGGCAAACGGAGAGGTTTTCGTTACGCGCTTCGAAGCGGTCCATGGGTAAGCTGCGATCCGTCTCCGGCCGCCAGATTCGCCGGATTCTGGAACAGCATGGGTTCCAGGAGGTTCGGAGACGCGGCAGTCATGTGGTGATGCAGCGCCGGACCGACTCAGGCACGATCACCGTTCCTGTCCCCGACCACGATCCGGTGGCGATCAGGACCTCCAATCCATCATTCGACAGAGCGGTGTGCCTCGCGTGCTCTTCGAGAGCTGACATTGAAGCGCCTGCCTGAGCGGCCCTTGGCCGCTGCGCGAGGCGCTGGCGTAGGGCTTGAAGCCGGGTTCACCCAGCACTGTTCCCAGCCTGCCACGGCCAGTCGGTAAGCGCGAACTCCTAGGAAGACATCGTAGTCAAAAAGGGAGCTCATGACCCCGACATCTTGGCAAAAGCACGAGAGAATTCAAAGCGGGAGCGGACCGGCCGCCGCCGACCGTGCACGCCGCCTTCGGCCGTCTGCTCTTGGTGGGGCACCGGGCCGGGGTCCGCGACGTTTGGTGAAGACGCTTGCGCCCGAGCCCAGGAGCACATATACTTGCAGGTATACCGGAGGAAGTATGGCCCAGGTCACTCTCTATCTGGACACCGAGACCGAGTCGAAGATGAAGGCGGCGGCCAGGTCCGCCGGGGTTTCCCAGAGCCGGTGGGTGGCGGATCTGATTCGGGAGAAGACCGCGACCCAGTGGCCGGAGTCGCTCGTGAAGCTCGCCGGGACCTGGTCCGACGACGATTTTCCCTCTCTCGAGGAGATCCGAGAGGGGATTGGCGAGGACGCACCCCGCGAGACGTTCTGATGTATGCATTGGACGCGAACACCGTCATCCACTTCTTCAAGGGGAAGGGAGGCGTCGCAAAGCGGCTCTTTGCGGTCCCTCCCTTCGAAATCGCCATTCCGGCGGTCGTCCTCTACGAGTTGGAGGTCGGCCGGCTGAAATCACGGAATCCGGAGCGTCGCCAAGCCGAGCTCGAAGAATTGACCACTTTCGCGACGATCCTCCCCTTTGGCCCACCAGAAGCCGCTGCCGCGGCGCAGGTGCGCGCGGATCTCGAGCGGGCCGGTTCCCCGATCGGTCCATACGATGTCCTGATCGCAGGGACGGTCCTGAGCCACCGGGCGATTCTGGTGACGAACAATGTTTCGGAGTTTGGCCGTGTGCGAGGCCTGGTGGTGGTGGACTGGTTCTAGAGCAGCCCAACAGGAGGTCACTCCAGGATTTCCCGCCGGCCCGTTGGGCCGGAGGCATGGAATCAATGTGCGGCCGTTCAAGGCTTTCAGGGCGGAGATCCGCTTGCGGCTTGGAACCTGAAAGGGATTGCCCGCCCAGGTCATTCCATGACAAACAGGGACGCCCACCGTCCCGGGAGATCGACCATGGAGCCCCTTTGGTTCTATCTGGACGGTGAGCAGCGCCAAGGGCCGATGACGCTCGAGCAGCTCCTGGTGGCACTCCGTGCGGCTGCCAATCCGCACGCGGTGCTCGTCTGGAACGAAGGACTGGCCGGATGGACGGAGGCGCGATCCGTGCCGGAGATCGGCGCGCAGCTTCCTCCCTCGATGTTCCAGGTTCCACCCCCGATCTCTGCGAACCGGCTCGCCCCTCTCGAAGACGCGGAGACGATGGCCCGCCTCTATCGCCGGCTGGTGCTCCTCGTGGGGATGCAGATCGTCCTGGAGGTCTTCCGGCTCACGACGAACACGGCGTTCTCGTCGCAAGCGGCCGCGTCCATCTTTTTTCTCTTGTGGATCGCTCTGCTTCTGGCGACGGCCGTCACGGCCTATCAGCTCACGCGGCAACTCCGCGAAGGGGTGCCCCTGCTGTGGGCGATCGCCATGTTCCTTCCCTGCATCGGCATCCTCGTGCTCCTGATGCTCAGCTCGAAGGCCCAGGCCTGGTGCCAGCGGTACGGGATCAAAGTCGGGCTCCTCGGGCCGACCCGGGAGAGCCTGGAGGAATTTCGGCAGCGTTTGCTGAGCTCACATTTCGATTGAAGCTGCGGCGGGTGGGCCGGTTAGACTAGAGATCGAAAGGATCCGTAAGTATCCCCCGGCAGAGCCGGGGGCTTTAGAATTTGTGAGCCGCTCAAAGCGGCTGGAAGAGCTCGCAAGCGCACTCTCGTGGTGGCCACGGCCAGACGCTGAGTTGCTTGGTTCAGCCGCCTATCCTCCTGTTCTTC
>DATFPH010000273.1:0-9018 GCA_035264905.1 Thermoanaerobaculia bacterium | reverse complement strand
CGGGCGCTCGCGACCGTCGAGGAGATGGCGGCGCACTATCTCCAGTGCATCAAGGAGGTCCAGCCCGAGGGCCCCTACTCGCTGGGCGGCTGGTCATTGGGCGGCGTCGTGGCCTTCGAGATGGCCCGCCAGCTCGAAAGCCGGGGGGAGACCGTCGAGCTGCTCGCCCTGATCGACTCCTTCGCACCCGGAAACAACGGCCGCCCGGGACGCGTGCCCGACGGCGAGCTGGTGAGCCTCTTCGCCAACGATCTCGTCCGCCGTCTCGGCAACGGCCATGGCGCCTCTCTCCCTGACCTCGCGCAGCTGACCGCCGGGGACGCTCTGCGCCGGCTGGCGGACGAGGCGAAGCGGCTGGGCCTGCTGCCTCCCTGGCTGCAGGACGGCATGCTGGAGCGGCGCTTCCTGGTGTTCCAGAGCAATTTTCGGGCGCTCGAGCGCTATCTGGGAGGGCCTTGCGCGGCTCCCCTGATCCTGTTCAAGGCCGCCGAGCTGCCGGCCAGCGAGGCGTGGCCCGAGCCCGACCTGGGCTGGGGCCGGCTGGCGCAGCGGCCGGTCGAGGTCCGCGAGGTGGTGGGCAACCACTACACCTTGCTGGAAGAGCACTCCGTCGACATCCTGGCCTCCCATCTGCGCGAGCGGCTCGTCGCGGGTGCGCGGGCGCAAGCGTAAGCTTTATCGGTCCATTGAAGAAAGGGGTTCACCCATGTACCGCATCGCACTAGTCAACATGCCGTTCGCCAGCGCCGACATGCCGTCGATCGCTCTGGCCCAGCTCAGGACCGTGCTGAGGAGCGAGTTGGGCGACCAGGTGGAGTGTGAGGTGTTCTACCCCAACCTGGATTTCGTCGGCTACCTCGGCCCCCACCTCTACGAGCTCATCTCGAACACCGTCCTGGCCAATACCTCGGGGCTCGGGGACTGGTTCTTCAGCCAGGAGGCGTTTCCCGAGAAGCCCGACGAATCGGACGCCTACCTGATCCGCCACTTCTCCGAGCACCGCTCGCAGCTCGAAGCCTTCCGCGGTGAGCTGAAAGAGAAGCGCCGGCAGGCGGGCGCCTACCTCGACAAGACCATCGACCTCTACCGGCTCGACAGCTTCTCGCTGGTCGGCTTCACCACCATGTTCTCGCAGAACATGGCGAGCATCGCGATGGCCAAGAAGCTCAAGGTCCTGCGTCCCGAGATCGTCACCTTGATGGGCGGGGCCAACTGCGAGTCCCCGATGGGAGACGTGCTCGCCAGGAACGTGCCCGAGATCGATTTCGTCTTCTCCGGGCCCAGCCTGGTCGCCTTCCCCCGGCTCGTCCGCCATCTCCTGCAGGGAGAGGAGGAGGAGTGCCACCAGATCAAGGGCGTCCTCTCGCACCGGAAGCTGATCGCCCCGAAGGGCGATCACCACCGTGAGATCGGCGACGAGCTCGACATCTCGGTCGACCTGCCGCTCGACTACGACGACTACTTCGCGGCGTTCGACGCGAAAGTGCCGCCGGAGGCGAACTACGAGCCGAAGGTGATGTTCGAGACTTCGCGCGGCTGCTGGTGGGGAGAGCGCGCGCACTGCACCTTCTGTGGCTTGAACGGCGTCACCATGTCCTATCGCGCGCTGCCGGCGGACAAGGCCCTGCATCTCCTGCACGGGCTCTTCGAGCGGTACGGCGCCCGGGCCGCGGAGTTCAAGTCGGTCGACAACATCTTGCCGCGGGAGTATCTCACCGATGTCCTTCCGTATCTGGAGACGCCGGAAAGGAATTTCCTGTTCTACGAGATCAAGGCCGATCTCAAGGAGCGGGAGATGGCGGTGCTGGCGCAGGCCCGGGTGACGAGGCTCCAGCCCGGCATCGAGGCCCTGGCGACAAGCTCTTTGAAGCTGATGCGCAAGGGAACGACTTCGTTCCAGAACCTCAAGTTCCTGAAGCACTGCCAGCGCTACGGCATCTATTCGTTGTGGAACCTCCTGGTCGGTTTCCCCAACGAGCCGGAAACGGTCTACGCGAAGTATTACGACGACCTGCCGCTGCTCATCCATCTCGAGCCGCCGAGCGGCGCCTACCCGATCCGTTTCGACCGCTTCAGTCCCTATTTCGTGAAGGCCCAGGAGTACGGCCTCAAGTTGAAGCCGTACAAGTGGTACGAGATGCTCTATCCCTTCCCGCCCGGCGAGCTCGAGGACCTCGCCTACTACTTCGCCGACGCGGACTACCAGGCGACCTATCTCGCGAACACCGCGCGCTGGCTCGGCAAGCTCCGCGAGCGCATCGCCCACTGGCACGTCCGCTACTACCAGCGCGACCGGCGGCTCAAGCCGGAGCTGACCATCCGGGAGCGCCGCGGAGCCAAGGTGGTGTACGACTCCCGCTCCGGCTCGGTCGTCGAGCACGCGCTGTCTCCGGCCGCCTGGAAGATCCTGGACCTCCTGGAGGAGCAGCACAAGATACCGCGGCTGGCCGAGAAGCTCGAAGGCGTGCCGGAGCAGGAGGTCGCGGCACAGGTCGCCTTCCTCAAGCAGCGCGGCCTGCTCTTCGAGGAGGATGGCATCTACATGAGCCTGGTGCTGCGGCCGGAGAGCCGGACCCCGCTCCGTGCACCGCAGGCCGAGGCCGCCAGGGAGGTCAGCCTGGCCTAGCCGGCGCTGAGCGAGGACGAGGACCTCGGGGCGGGGGGTGAGGGCTGCGCTATAATCCCCCCGCCTGTGCGGCTATAGCTCAGGTGGACAGAGCAGGAGTTTCCTAAACTCTT
This sequence comes from Thermoanaerobaculia bacterium, assembly GCA_035264905.1. Taxonomy (GTDB): domain Bacteria; phylum Acidobacteriota; class Thermoanaerobaculia; order Multivoradales; family UBA5704; genus UBA5704. Next base: position 6,279 of record DATFPH010000273.1, on the reverse strand, counting down.
GGTCGGGGGTTCGAGTCCTCCTAGCCGCACCATTTCCCGCTTTTTTCCGATACGATCCGATTCCTTCGAGAGACTTCTAGAGTGATGGAACCTGCCGCCCTGACGGACGACGTACGCCGGCCGCGCCTCTGGCTCGCGGCCCTCTATGCCGTGGCCGTGCCTCTCTTCGCCATCGGGATCTGGTGGGGGATGCCTCACTGGTTCGGCTGGTCCGGCGACGAGATGCACCCGACGTCCTGGCCGCAGGCCCTCTCGTTCAAGGCGTACAACGGCTGGCACACGCGCTATCCGCCGCTCCACTTCGCAGTCCTCCAGGGGCTGTCCTGGCCGCTGCGGCTCGCGCTCAAGGCCGCCGGCGTCGATCCGGTGTCGCGGGTCGTCTGGCTCACCTACTTCGCCCGCTGCGTCAGCCTCCTCCTGGCTCTGGTCACGGTGGGGCTGGTCTACCGCATCGGCCGCGAGGTCTACGACCGGCGGTCCGCCCTCTTCACGGCGGCGATCCTGGTCTGCGTGGCCCCCTACGTCTACTACGCGAAGATGGGGAACCTCGACGTCCCCTACATCTTCTGGTTCACCCTGTCGCTGCTGTTCTACGTGCGCATCCTGAAGCACCACCGGCTGCGCGACTACGTGCTGTTCGCCCTGATGGCCGCCGCGACGGTGTGCACCAAGGATCAGGCGTACGGCCTCTTCGGATTGGCTCCGCTGCCCATCCTCTGGGGTTTGATCCGGTTTCGGGCCCGGCGCGAGTCTGGAGATCGTGGGGTTCTGGGCGGTCTCGGCCGGGCGCTGATCGACCGGAGGTTCCTGGCGGCGGCGGGGGCGGCTGTCGTGGGGTTCGCGGTGTTCCAGATGCTCTGGAACTGGGACCGGTTCGCCCTCCACGTCCGGCTGCTGCTCGGGCCGATGAGCGACAACTACCAGGACTACGAGAACACGCCGGAGGGGCACGAGGCGCTGCTGACGCTCTTTCTGCGGCAGATCGTGTTCTGCCTGGACCCGGCTCTGGCGCTCGTCTGCACCGCGGGCGTCGCCTGGACCGTCTGGCGGCTCATCAAAAGGAAGGGGGGCGGCGAGCCGTTCCTGATCGCCAGCCTAGTCTTCCTGGTGGTCTCGTACTACGTCACCTTCCTCTCCCTGATCCTGTTCAGCTACGACCGGTACATCCTGCCGATCGCCCTGCTGCTGGCGTTCCCCGGCGGGCGTCTGCTCGGCGCCCTGGCCGCGCCGTCGGGGCGGCTCGTGGCTCTCCGCCGCATCGCGGTGGCGGCGCTCCTCGGCTACTCCCTGCTCTATGCGGCCTCGGTCGATGCCCGGCTCCTCGCCGACAGCCGCTACGCCGTGGAGGCGTACGTGCGGGAGCATGCCCCGACAACCCAGCTGACGGGTGGGGCGTCGCGCCTGGCGGTGGGGATCGGCCGGCGCAAGCACATCCCGCGCTTCCGCTGGCTCCCGTGGGAGCGGGTGCTGCGCACGCGCGGCAAGGTGCTCGCGAAGGAGCGCCCCCGCTACGTCGCGATCAACTTGACCGACCTGCGGCATCCGGCGGAGATCGAGTTTTACCAGCGGATGCTGCGGGGCGAGACCGGCTACGGCCTGGTCCTGCTGTACCGGGGCAAGCCGCTCTTCGACCTTTTCAACGTCAACGCGCTGGGGACCAGCAGCCAGCGCTTCATCAATCCGGAGATCGCATTGTTTGAGCGAATCGGGTCAACCGAACGCATGGACAGCGCGCCTCCTCCCATGGCAGACTCTCCGGCTGGCAGAGCGGAGAGGGGCCGCGGGCGTGTACACTAGATCTTTCTGGAGCTTTTCGATGACGCAACATTTGACTCGCAAGGAGATGAAGCGGGACGATTTCGCCAGCGCCGTGGGGAGAGGCATGGATTATGCCGAGAGCCATGCGCGGACGCTCCTCATCGGGCTCGGCGTGGTGGCGCTGGCCGCCGTCCTGTTTCTGATCGGCCGGGTGTTCCTGGAGAGCCGCAGCGAGAAGGCGAACGAGGCCCTGAGCCGTGCCATGAAGGTCTACCAGGCGCCGATCGAGGCCGCATCGGCCAAGCCGGAAGATCCCAAGAGCCCGACCTTCGCCGACTCGACGGCGCGGCGGAACCGCGCCAAGCAGCTCTTCGAAGGGGTGCGGAACGACTACGGCAGCAGCGATGCCGCGGACGTGGCGGGCCTGTATCTGGCGCAGATCGCCGCGGACGAGGGGCAGCTCGACCGGGCGCGCGAGCTGTGGACCGATTTCGTGGACGACAATCCGAAGAACCTCCTGGCGGGCGAGGCGCGGGTCAACCTGATCCACCTGGACCGCCAGCAGGGGAAGAACGAGGACCTGACGCAGCGCCTCAAGTCCATGCTGGAGCAGGAGGAGCCCGGCCTGCCGAAGGACGTGATCCTGTTCGAGCTGGCCACGACGCAGGAGGCGCTCGGCCGCAAGCAGGACGCCCTCCAGTCCTGGCGGCGGATCGCCGAGGAGTACCCCGAGTCCGCGTACCGGTCCGAAGCGCAGAGCAAGATCACTGCGCTCGATCCGTCGCGCGGCGGAGCGCTCGGCGGCGGCATTCCGGGTCTCGGCGGCGGCGGCTTCCCACCGGGCTGACCGCGCGTCCGTCTCCTCCCTGGCGATGATCCTCCCCTATCGCATCCTGGAGCGGAAGCGCGCCGGCCTTCCGCTGAGCGAGGAGGAGGTCCGCACGGTGGTGCGCGGCACCACCGACGGCTCGTGGAGCGAAGGGCAGCTCGGCGCCTTCCTGATGGCCGCGGCGATCCGCGGCATGGACGCGGAGGAGACGCGCGCGCTGACTCTGGCCATGCTGGAGTCGGGCGACCGCTGGCACCTGGCGCGGGAGGTCCCCGGGGTCTGCGACAAGCACTCGACCGGCGGTGTCGGGGACAAGATCTCGCTCATCCTGGGACCGCTCCTGGCGAGCTGCGGCGTGCCGACCGCCATGCTCACCGGCCGCGGCCTCGGCCACACCGCGGGCACGATGGACAAGCTGGAGACCCTGCCGGGCCTCGACCAGCAGCTCGACCGCGGCCGTTCGATCGACCTGCTGCGCCGCTGCAACCTGGCGATCGGCGGCGCGACCTCCGAGATCGCTCCCGCCGACCGCCGTCTCTACGCGCTGCGCGACGTCACGGCCACGGTCGACTCCCTGCCGCTGATCACCGGCAGCATCCTGTCGAAGAAGCTGGCGACCGGCGCCGCCGCGGTGGTCTTCGACGTGAAGACGGGCGACGGCGCCATCCTGCCCGAGCTCGCGGCGGCGCGGGAGCTGGCGCGCGGGCTGGTCGAGACGGCGAAGGCCCTGGGCACGCCGGCGAGCGCCCTGCTGACCGACATGAGCCAGCCCCTGGGGCGCTGGACCGGCCACGCCGCCGAGGTGATGGAGTCGCTCTCCTGCCTGGAAGGCAACGGCCCGGCGGACCTGGTCGAGCTGACGCTGGCTCTGAGCGAGGAGGTGGCGCGCCTGGCCGGGCATGCGGGCGTCGGCCGCGCCGAGCTGGAGCGGGCCTTGGGCGAAGGCCGGGCGCGCGAGCGCTTCGACCGCTGGGCCGAGCTCCAGGGGACCCACCGGACCTGGCTGCGGTCCCCCCGTTTCGCGCTGGCGCCGGTGGAGGTGCCCATCCTCGCGCGCCATGCCGGCCGGCTCGCCTACGTCGCCACCCGGCAGCTCGGCCTGCTCCTCGTCGAAGCCGGCGGCGGCCGCTCCCGGCCGGACATGGACGTCGACCTCGGCATCTCCCTGGAGGTGCGCGCCCGCCTGGGCGACGCGGTGGAGGAGAGGCAGGAGCTGGCGCTGGTCTACCTGCGCCGGCCCGACGAGCGCCTGGCCGGGCTGTTCGCGGACTGCTTCACGGTCGCCGAGGACGCAGAGGCGCCCGCCCTGGTGATCGAGAAGATCTCTTAAAAAGAAGTCTTCCCGAAGTTCGACGCCAGCACGGCCAGATCCGCGCCGTTGACCTCGTTGTCGTCGTTGAGGTCGGCCACTCCGGCGAAGCGGACCTCTCCGCGGCGGGCGCCGAAGTGGGGCGCGAAGATGAGGAGGTCGGCGCCGTCGACGCGGCCGTCGCGGTCGATGTCCCCCGGCAGGAACGTCGTTCCCTCGATGGTGAAGAAGGTGATCTCCCGGTCGAGCACGTTCGGCGGGTTCGCCAGGTCCCGGCTCCGCAGCTGCACGGTGACCACGCCCTTCCAGGGAGCCGGCGGGCTGTAGGTGATCTCCAGCTTGCGCGAGCTTCCGGTCAGCGGGGTGTCCACCACCTGCTCGTTGACCACCAGGCGGGTGGCGGTCACGTCGATCCCGGCTCCGAAGTCGTAGAGGTTCAGGTGGACCGGCGTGGTCGGCGGCACGCGCGGGGAGTCGGCAACCGGCGAGATGAGGCCGGTGACCGGAGGCACCTTGTCGATGTTTGTCAGGACGTCGGCGAAGACCCGGGCCAGCAGGTCGTATCCCGCGGCGTTGGGGTGGAGCTTGTCGCTGTAGAGCTGGCCGTAGTTGGGGGTCAGGTGGTAGAAGACCTCGAATGGATCGGCCAGCTTCCGCTCATCCTGCCAGGCGAGCTCCCGCACCAGGCCGTTGAAGGCTCCGGTGACGATGTTCGTGCCGTCGTAGTTCGAGCCGAAGCGCGGGAGGACGGTGGCATGCACCACCGTGAGGCCGCGGGCCTCCGCCTTCTCGGCGATCTTGTCCAGATTGACGGCGATCGTCTCGTTGGAGATGTCCTGCGCGCCGATGTCGTTCGTCCCTTCCATGAGGAGCAGGACGTCGTCCCCCGCCTCCAGGACCTTGTCGATGCGGCTGAGCGCTTCGCCTGTCGTCTCCCCCGCGAGACCCTCGTTGCGCACGTCCGCGGTCTGGCCGCGCTGCTGGAGGAGAGCTTCGAGCCGCGGCGGATACCCTTTCTCGGCGCGGTTCGGGTCGTCGAGGACTCCCTGGGTGATGCTGTCGCCGAACGCCACGTAGGTGGTCTGGGCGCGGACGCCGGAGGCGAGCGCGAGCAGGGCCAGGAAGGTGAAGGAGAGCGCGCGCACCCTCATGGCACCTTCTCCCAGCGGATCGCGAGCCGCTCGCCGCCCCCGGGCCAGGACAGTGCCAGACCGCTCGCGGTGCTCTGGACGACCGGGCGCTCGGCGGCCGTGGACTGGACCGCCACGGCCGCGCGCCGCACCGGCCGTCCGGTCCGGTCGAGCTCGGCGACGCTCCAGCCGCGCGGCACCGCGGTCCGGTAGAGCAGCCAGACCTGCCCCTGGGGAGCCGGCTCGAAGCCCGGGAAGAGCGAGCCCGCCGGCGCGGCGAATGCAGGCTTCGTCCAGGCTCCGTTGCGGAAGCGCGCCACCTCCACGCGGTACTCCGAGCCATCGAAGCGGCTCCAGGCGAGGAGGGCGCCGTCGCGGGTCGCGGTCAGCGCCGGGGTGATGTCCGGCACCTGGTTTCCGGCCGCGGCGCGGCGCGCCGGGCTCCAGGCGCCGTCCCGGCCGCGCCGGCTCCAGACGATCTCGTCGTCGGTCCCGTCGAAAGCGCTCCAGGCGGCGAGCCAGGTGCCGTCCGCGAGGCGGGCGGCGGTCAGGGCGAGCTGGCTCCCCGGGCCGGGAGCGGCCACGGTCTGCGGCTCGCGCCAGCCGGTCCCGTTCCACTCCGCGAAACGGACGCCGAACGACGAGCGGCTGTCCCCTTCCAGCCAGAGCAGGCCGGCGAGGTGGCCGTCCGCGATCAGCGGGAGCGGCTGGTGGCGGATCTCGGAGGTCCGGCCCGGCGGAGGCGGCAGCTCGGTCGCGGCGCTCTCGTCGCCGGTCAGGAGCAGGATCTCGGTCCGGCCGGAAGTGCCGGGGCCGGAAGCGTCAGGGCGGACACCCGCGGCGATCCATCCTTCGTCGAGAGACAGCGCGGTGCGCATCTCGGCGCCCCGCGGGATGGGCAGGGAGATCCGCTCTCCCGAGGGAAGCTGGAGGCGCGTTCCGTCCTGGTCCGGCAGGAGGAGCGGGCGCGACGCCTCGGCCCCGGCGCGTCCGGCCAGAGACAACAGGGCGGAAACGAAAAAAACAAAACGGGCTGTGCGCATGATCGCGGTAATGGTATTGCGGCCCCTGGCGGTGAGTCAAACCGGGGAGGCCAGCCCCCGGCTGCGCTATGATCCGGCCCCATGAAGGCGGCCATCCTGGCGGTCGGTTCCGAGCTCCTCGGCACCGAGCGGCTCGACACCAACTCCCTCCGGCTCACCAAGGTGCTCGACCGCCACGGCGTCGAGCTGCGCGCCAAGGCGGTGCTCGGG
>DATFPH010000272.1:0-6416 GCA_035264905.1 Thermoanaerobaculia bacterium | reverse complement strand
CCCTGGAGCGCACCGAGCGCTTCTTCTGGGCTTCTGCGACAACTACCTGGAGCTGGTGAAGAACCGGTCCTACGGCAACCAGGGGGAAGCGGCGGCCGGCTCCGCCCACCGTGCCCTGCGCGAGGCGCTGTCGGTCCTGCTGCGGCTCCTGGCCCCCTTCCTTTCCTATGTGACCGAAGAGGTCTGGTCCTGGTGGCAGGAGGGCTCCGTGCACCGCGCGGCTTGGCCGGAGGCGGCACCGCTCCGCGATTTGATCGGAGGGGGGGCCGGCGACGGCGACCCGCTGGTGCTGGAGGTCGCGTCCGAAGTGCTGGGCGAGATCCGCAAGGCGAAGACCGCGGCCAAGGTGTCGCTGCGCGCCGAGGTCCAGCGCGCGCTGGTCCGTGACACGCCGGAGCGGCTCGCCGCATTGCGCCGAGGTGAGGCGGATCTGCGCACGGCCGCCAACATCGCCGCTCTAGAGACCGCGGAAGCCGAGCAGCTCGCGGTCGAGACGGAGATGGCGCCGGCGGCGACGGCTTGAGTCCTTACCTGACCGACTTCATGCGACTCGCCTACTTCAGCCCTTTTCCTCCCGCGCGGTCCGGCATCGCGGATTACAGCGCCGAGCTGGTCCCGCAGCTTGCCGAGCACCTGGAGCTGGAGCTGTTCGTGGACGAGGGCGCGCGCGTCGACGAGAGCCTGACCGCGCGCTTCCCGGTCCGCGGCGACCGCGCCTTCCCGGCTCTCTGGGAGGCGGGGCGGTACGATGCCGTCCTCTATCACGTGGGCAACAACCCCGACTTCCACGCGCGCACCTGGGCGATGCTCCAGCGCATCCCCGGCATCGTGGTCCTCCACGAGGCCATGCTCCACCACCTGGTGCGCGGCATGACGCTCGCCAAGGGGGACCTGGAGGGATACGTCGAGGAGATGCGCTACGCCTATGGCAGGACCGGCGAGGCCCTGGCGCGGCGGAGCGTCGGGACGGGCATTCCGCTCGACGTCTGGAGCTATCCGCTGTTCGAGCGGGTGGTCGACGCCAGCCTGGGGCTCATCGTCCACAACGACTGTACGGGCGACCGGGTACGGGCGAGCCGGCCGGGGACGCGCATCGTCAAGATCCCCCACCACCTGAGCCTGCGCGAGTTGGACGCTGCCGGAACCTCCTCGCCGGCCGAGGCGCGCGCCGCGCTGGGCCTGCCGTCCGAGGCCTTCGTCGTCGCCTCCTTCGGCTTCATCACGCCGGCCAAGCGGTTGGACGTCGCCCTGCGCGCCTTCGCCCGGTTGCGGCGGGAGGTGCCCCAGGCCGTCTATCTGCTGGTCGGCGAGGTCTCGCCGCACTACGACTTCGCTGCCATCCTCACAGCGGACCTGGCGCCGGGGGTCACGGTCGTCGGCCGGACGGAGCTGGACCGCTTCCTTCTCTATATGTTTGCGGCGGACGTGACGATCAACCTGCGCTATCCGTCGGCCGGGGAGACCTCGGGAACGCTCATCCGCCTCCTGGGGATGGGGAAGCCCGTGATCGTCAGCCACACCGGGGCGTTCAGCGAGATCCCGGACGACTGCTGCGCCAAGATCGACCTCGACGAGACCGAGGAGGATCTCCTCGCCGCCGTCCTTCAACGCCTGGCCACGGACGAGCCTCTGCGCCGCCGGATGGGGGAGAACGCCCGCCGGCACATCGCGATCCATCACACCCTGGAGGGCTCGGCGCGGGCCTATGCGGATTTCGTCCGTGAGATCGTCACGGCACACCCGGCGCCGTTCCGGCCGGTGCCGCCCCTGGCGCCGTATCCGCCGGAGGATGTCTTCTCCGACCTCGCGGCAGCGGTGGCGGCCGAAGCGGCGGACCTCGGCGTGGCGGAGGAGGACGATGACCTCCTGGGCGCCCTGGCCGAGGTCCTGGCCGACCTGGATCTCGACGTCAGGAGACGCGCATGAAGCGGTACCGCAACCTGTTGATCCTTCTGCTGCTGGTCGCGCTGGCGGCGGCGCACTACTTCTATTGGTACGCGTCGCGCGAGCGGGCCGCGGCGCCCGAGCCGGGGGGGCTGCCGTCGCGCCTCCTGGCGTCCGGAGCGTATGACGCCTGCTTCTGGGTCCCCTATCCGCACCAGAACCTGGGCCAGCTCCAGGGGGCGGTCGGTGACGGCGCCGCCTGGGTTGGGGCTGTCGCCCGGGTGGCCGACGTGCCGCCGCCGGTCCTGCCTTCGTTCGGTCCGTTCACCGTGCCGCCGTCGAGCGAGATCGCTGGCTGCTCGGACCTGTCCGGCAAGCGGTTCCTGCTGGTGGCGAAGGTCTATCCCGTCCTCTCCGCCGTCTCCCGGCTCTCGGGCAAGGTCGCGGGCAACCCCTGGCTCGCCGGCGGCGAAGTGCGGGACGTGACCGGGGACGACGAGGAGCCGGAGGAGCGGGTGCTGACCGTGGCGTGGCGCGAGGGCTACTGGACCGTCAGCACGGGAGAGACGCCGGGCCTGGAGCCGGGCGGCGCGCCGGCCGCGGCCCTGCCGGAGAGCTTGGGGATCTTCCGGCTGCTGCGCGACGTCTCGCAGTTTCCGATCGGCGACTACGTGCTGCGGCGGGAGAGCGAGGATCTGGTGCTCGCCCTCGAGCAGGACCATCCGCCGCCGCCGCCCGAGCCGGACCTGCCGGAGCGGGTGCATCCGGTGCTGCTCGCCGTGGCCGGGCCCGCCTGGCCGGCCTCGGAGCCCAAGCCGCTGCCGCCCGCGGCCTTCGCGCTGTTCGATCTCGACGAAGCGAGCCGCGGCGCGCGGATCAGCTCCCTGGGCAGCCTGCCGGGGGCCGCGGTGTTCAACGCGCCCGACGGCGATCCGCGCTGGGGCCTCCCCGCCCAGGGGATCGCCGGCCTGGTCAGCAAGAGCCTGCCGCGGGGGCATGCCGGCGGCTGGAAGATCAACGCGGTGGACGAAGCGAGCCTGAAGCACGCCAAGATGCTGGCCCCGCGCCTTGCCAAGCTGACCTCGCCGAAGCCCGATGGCCAGTTGGGAGACGGCGGCCGGCTCATCCTCGGCCTCTGGGCGAAGCCCGGCCCGGCGCTCCAGGTGGTGGCCGAGGTCCGCAAGATCCTGAATGGCCTCCCCCTGGTCTCGCGCGCCCAGGTGCGGCGCTGGAAAGATTGGGAGACCCTGCTGCGGCCGCTCGCCCACTGCGAAGGGCTGGAGCTGACCGCCACGCAGGCGCCGCCGTCGTTCCGGCTGGAGCTCCAGCGGTGCGGGAGCCCCTCCCCCGGCGGTTGACTTGGGGGAACATTTCCCTTACCCTCCGCGTTTGCCCGGTGGGAGGTTCGTGTATGCAGATTTGGCTGGATCAGGTTCGCGAAGAACCTTTCAACTGGGAAGAAACGCAGAGTGTCGCGCCGGAGACCCTGGGACATCCCGAGCTGATCGCCCTCGACCCCGTCGGGTGGAAGGGGCAGGTCTCGTTCGTGGATCCGGGGTATCTCCTGCGGGCGCGGCTCTCCTATGACCAGACCCTGAGCTGCGACCGGTGTCTGAAGCCGATCGTCGACCACGCCGAGTCCGACGTCGAGCTACTGATCCTGGTGGAGCACGATCCGCGAGCGGCGGGGGAGCATGAGCTGCAGGAGCGGGATCTGGGTGTCCTCTATGTCAGCGGGGAGACCCTGGAGACCGATCCGATCCTGCTGGAGCAGGTGCAGCTCAACGTCCCGATGAAGCCGCTCTGCCGTCCCGACTGCAAGGGCTTGTGCCCGATCTGCGGGGCGGACCGCAATGAGACCGACTGCTCCTGTGAGGAGCAGACGGCCGATCCGCGGTGGGCGGCGCTCGCGGCTTTGAAGAGCCGGCTCGACGAAGGCCGGTGACAGCGAGAACTTTTTGACGAAGAGGCCACGACGATGCCCAATCCAAAACGCCGCCATTCCAAGGCCCGCCGCGACAAGCGCCGCGCCCACGACGCCCTCGCCCAGCCCGCTCAGTCGAGCTGCCCGAACTGCGGGGAGGTCAAGCTCCCGCACCGCGCCTGTGGCCACTGCGGCTACTACCGCGGCCGCCAGGTGATCGAGGTCAAGGAGGCTCCGTAGGCCTCGCGGGGGGCGTGCGCCGCCCCCCTTCCGGTCGGTCCGGCCATCCCTTTCGACTCTGATAGAGTCCTCCCGCCGAGCGCCATCGCGAACGCGGAATTCGAGCATGCAGATCGCTGTCGATGCCATGGGGGGGGACCACGCGCCGCAGAGCCCGGTCGAGGGCGCGGTGCGGGCTGCCACCGAGGACGGCACCTCCATCTTCCTGGTCGGGGACCGCGCGCGCGTCGAAGCGGAGCTCGCCCGGCTCGGCGTCGCGGGTCACCGCCGCCTCGAGGTGATCCACGCCGAGGAGGTGGTGGGGATGAACGAGCCGGCGATCACGCCGATCCGCAAGAAGCGGCGCTCGTCGATCCGCCTCTGCGCCGAGCTGGTCAAGGAGGGGCGCGCCCAGGCCATGGTGACCGCCGGCAACACCGGTGCCGCCATGATCTCCGCCAAGATGGTCATCGGCACCGTCTCCGGCGTCAACCGGCCCGCCCTCGCCGCCGTCCTCCCCAACATCAAGGGCCGCACCGTGCTCCTGGACGTCGGCGCCAACGTCGATTCGAAGCCCATCCACCTGCGCGAGTTCGCCGTCATGGGCCATTTCTACGCCCAGGAGGTCATCGGCACCCCGTCGCCGCGCATCGGCCTGATGTCGATCGGCGAGGAGGAGGGGAAGGGGAACGACGTCACCCGCGAGGTCTTCAAGGTCCTGAAGACGACCGGCTTGAACTTCCTCGGCAACGTCGAGGGGCGGGACGTGTTCAACGGCAACGCCGACGTGATCGTCTGCGACGGCTTCGTGGGCAACGTGATCCTCAAAAGCGCCGAGGCTCTGGCCGAGATGATCTTCCGCATGCTCCGCGAAGAGGTCGAGAGCAGCGCCCGCACCAAGGCGGGGTACGTGCTCGCCAAACCCGCCTTCGACCGCTTCCGCCAGCGTACCGACTACCGGGAATTCGGGGCCGCGCCCCTCCTGGGGGTCAACGGCGGCTGTTTCATCGGCCACGGGCGGTCCAACCCCCGGGCCATCCAGAACGCCATCCGCCGCGCCGTGGAGTTCTCGGCGGCGCAGCTCGACCGCAAAATTCACGACAAGATCGCCGAGCTCCACAGCCAGGAGGAGCGGCTGCTCGGCGAGACGCAAGCCTAGGGGTCCAGATATGAGTGCTCTCGACGGCCGGACGGTCGCGCTCGTCTTCCCCGGCCAAGGCTCCCAGAAAGTCGGCATGGGCCGCGCCTGGGCCGATCAGCTCGAAGCGGCGCGCCGCACGTTCGAAGAGGCGGACGAGGTCCTCGGCTTGTCTCTCTCCCGCCTCTGCTGGGAGGGGCCTGAGGAGGAGCTGAACCTCACGGTCAACACGCAGCCCGCGCTGCTCACGGTGTCGACCGCGATCCACCGGAGCCTCGCCGCGTTTCCTGGAGCCGAGTCGATCCAGCCGGTGGCGGTCGCCGGGCACAGCCTGGGCGAATACTCGGCCCTGGTGGCCGCCGGAGCCCTTTCGTTCGCCGACGCCCTGCGCCTCGTCCGTTTGCGCGGCCAGCTCATGCAGGAGGCGGTACCAGTGGGCGTCGGCGGTATGGCTGCCTTGATTGGCATGGACGCGGAGCAGGCCGCTGCTCTGGCCGCCGAGGTGGCGCAAGGAGAAGTCTGTGCCGTGGCCAACCTGAACGGCTTCGTGCAGATCGTCATCGCCGGCCACAAAGGGGCGATTGACCGCGCCGCCGTGCTGGCGAAGGAGCGGGGGGCCAAGAAGGCCACGGTGCTGGCGGTCTCCGCCCCCTTCCATTCACCGCTGATGGCGCCGGCCCGCGAGGGGATGACCGACCCCTTGAACGAGACCACCTTCCGGGATCCGTCCGTGCCGGTGGTGACCAACGTCGACGCCGCGCCGGCGACCACGGGAGCCGCGGCGCGCGACGCCCTGATCCGGCAGATCGACAGCCCGGTGCGCTGGGTCGAGGTGATCCAACACATGGCGCAATCGGCCGGCGTGGACACGTTCCTCGAGGTGGGGCCGGGCACGGTCCTCACCGGTCTCGACCGGCGGATCGCGGTGGGGACGATGAATGCGAGCCTGTCCGACCCCGACCAGCTCCGCAAGACGCTGGCGGGGGGCGACGGCAAGGAGGAGGGTTGATGTTTCGACTGGATGGCAAGACGGCGCTGGTGACCGGCGCCTCGCAGGGGATCGGCGAGGGGATCGCCCGCCTGCTGGCGAAGCAGGGCGCGCGCGTGGTGCTCGCGGCCCGCAACCAGGAGAAGTTGGAGGCCCTGGCGGCCGAGATCGGCGGCTCAGCTCATGCGCTGGTCCTCGACGTCTCCCAGCCGGAGACTTTCGGCGAGAAGCTCAAGAACCTCCCCGAGGACCTCGGAGGGATC
>DATFPH010000271.1:0-3587 GCA_035264905.1 Thermoanaerobaculia bacterium | reverse complement strand
CGGCGCATTCGACAAGGCGGCCCGGGCCTGTGAGGAAGCTCTCGAGATGATCGAGCGGGCTGGCTCGGCGTGCCATACGCAGATGATCGAGCTCTGGCGGAGCCTCCTCGATCTGATCAACGCCCGCCGCTTGACGGACTACCAGGTGCTGGCGGCACGGCAATACCTCGTGCGCCACTGGAATGCGCCGGCCCGGCACGCTCCTCTGGATCTGCAGGTGAAGGTTTCCGGGGGCGCCCTGGATGTGCCTCGCGCGGAGGCCCTACCTCCCATCCTCTCGCTGCCGCCCAAGGCTCTGCCCGAACCGTCCGAAACGACCGGACCCGCGGGCGGGTACGACAAGGCCTGGGAGCGGTATGACCGCGCTCTCATCGCGGCGGGCCTGGAACGCTGCGGAGGACGGGTGCGGGAAACCGCACGCCTGCTGAAGATCAGCCGGAACACCCTCCGCGACAAGATGAAGAAGTATGGCATCGAGGTGGGGGAGCTGAGCGCCGCTCCGGACGCCGGCCCGGGTCCGGCGCCTCAGGACGGGGAGGTCCAGGCCCTGGATCGGGTGCTGCGGGCGCGGGCATTGTGGGGGGAGCTGAAGTCGCTGCCGCCCGGCCAACGGCTCGAACGTCTCCAGACCGTCTCCTCGCTGCAAACGCGGGAGATGTTCGAGGCGATGCTCGACGAGGCCTCGACCACGGCGCCGAACGATCCTCTCCGGGGTGAGGAGACGGCGCACCTCGCGCAGACTCTGGCCGGCCTGCTCCCGCTCCGGAGCCGCTTTCCGGAGGCGGAGAGGAACGACCTCCAGAGCGCGGCCCTCCTGGTCATTGCGGATTGCCGGCGGCTGGCCGGAGACTGGCAGGGGGCTGCCGCCGCTCTGGATGCGGCGCGGAGGCATCTCGCGCGGGGAGCCCATGAGCCGGTCCGCGAGGCCCGGCTCCTTGCGACGCAGGCATCGCTCCTGGCGGACACCCGGCAGATCGAGCCGGCCCTGGCTCTTTTCGCTCGCGCCGCTGCGTTCTATCGCAGAGCCCAGGACCAGACGGCCGTGGCCTCGGTCACGGTCCAGGCGGCCGGCGCCCTCCTGTCCGCCGGTCAGTACCAGGAAGCCATCACCCGCGCGGAGGTGGCTCTGCGGCGGCTGCCTCCGGGGGAGCCGCGGCTCGAGCTGTCGGCGAGGAACGTCATCACCGAGAGCCTCGTCTTCCTGGGTCGGACGGACGAGGCCCTTCACAGCCTGTTCGGCACCCTGCCCCTGTACAAGGAGCTCCGCTCGCTGCGGACAGAGGTCCAGCTGGGCTACCTGGAGGCTCTGTTGCTGGATGCTCTGGGGTACGCCCGGGAAGCGGAGACAGCTTTCCGGAACAACATCGCGCGCCGCATGGAGTCCGAGCTTTACAAGGACGCATTCCTGACGGTGATGACGCGCCTGGAGCTTCTTCTCGGGCGGGGAGAGCTGGATCAGGCGGCCGGGGCCTGCGAGGAGGCGCTCGCCCGCATCGAGGAGTCCGAAGCAGCCGGCCATGCCACGATCCGGACGCTGTGGCGAGCGCTCCTGGCCCTGGTGCGGGAACGCGCCCTGACCGAGAGCCACCTGCTGGAAGCGCGGCATTATCTCGTCCGCTGGGGTGCCGCAGCCGCACGCCGGCCGATTCCGGGGACCGGCGCCTTCCGGCTTCCTGCCTGGGTGACCGGCACAGCCGTGCCGGAGGCGGCGGGCGGCGCACCGGAGCTCCCGGCGATCATCCCCCAGTCTCCCGGCCGGCGGCTCATCGTCGCCGAGCCCCCCGATCCGGCGGCGAGCCTCGCCGAGCTGGGCTACAAGGGAGCGCTGGAGCAGTACAGCCGCCAGATCGTCGCCGCCGGCCTCGCCCAGAGCCAGGGCCGAATCGGCGAAGCCAGCCGCCTGCTCGGCCTGAGCCCGAAGGCCGTGCAGGCCAAGCTGAAGGGATTCCTCACCGGCGGGGAAGAGTGAGCGGCGGCAAGAACGAACGGCAGGCAGGTGGGGTAAAGCCCCGCATCCGGCCCAACGGGCCGGGAGAGATCAGCCCAGGGATGAGGCCCCAGCCGATTCCCTGGGTTACAGGAGGCCGATTCACCACGCGGCCTGACAGGCCGCGAGAGGTTTTTTCGAGGTGGCTCCCGCTCGCTCCCGGTGCGGGCTCCCGCGGCCCTTCAGGCCGCACGATCATGGCGCCCGTTGTCACCCAGGGAATTGGCCTGCGGCCTCATCCCTGGGCTGGAGTCTCCCGGCCCGTTGGGCCGGATGGGCGGGCACTCAGGCTGAACCGCCGGTAACGAACGGCAGATGGGGTGGAAAGCTGCCGACAGGAAATCTGGCGTTCCGATCTCCGACCGTCTAAGTGCCAGCCTCTTCCATAGAGACAACTAAAGTGCGGCGATCTTTGAGGTCGAGTGCAAGATTCGACCTCCGTTTTCCGACTGATATTGGGCATGAGCCGCCATCTCCGTTTCGTGCCCGAAGGCGGGGCCCTCGTCGAGGTCACCTGCCGCACCATCCAGGGGCGCCTTCTGCTGCGCCCTTCTCAGCAGCTCAACGACATCCTCCTCGGCGTCCTCGGACGCGCCCAAGACCGCCACCCGGTGGAGGTCGTGGCTTTCTCCTTCTTGTCCTCGCATTACCACATGCTCCTCCGGGTCGAGAACGCGAAGCAGCTCGCGGACTTCATGGGGTACTTCAACGGCAACCTGGCCCGCAAGCTCGCACGCCTGACCGGCTGGACAGACAAGCTCTGGTCTCGCCGCTACCAAGCCATCCTGATCAGCGACGAGGAAGCGGCTCAGGTGGATCGCTTGAGGTACGTCCTGGCCAACGGCTGCAAGGAGAACCTGGTCGTGAGCCCTCTGGAGTGGCCGGGAGTCCATTGCGCTCGTGCCCTGCTTCTGGGAGAGCCGCTCGAGGGGACCTGGCACAACCGGACTCTGGCTTACAACTTCCGAATGCGCGGCAAGTCTCCGGACCCGAGTCAAGTGGAGACTCGGGTGGCGGTCGAGCTGAGCCAGCTCCCTTGCTGGAAGCACCTCACACCGGAGGTCTATCGCGCCCGTCTCGCCGAGCTCGTGCAGGAGATCGAGAAGACCGCCGCGGTCGAGCGGGAGAAGAAGGACGTCGAGCCTCTGGGCGCGGAACAGGTGCAGGCCCAGGAGCCCGAGACAAGACCCGAGACTCTCGACAAATCACCAGCTCCCTTTATCCATGCAGCCACCAAGAAAGCACGGAAGACGCTCTACGAGGCCTATGCCTGGTTCGTAGCCTCCTACCGCGAAGCCGCGGACAAGCTCAGGAAAGGAGACCGAGGCGCCGCCTTCCCGCCCGGCAGCTTTCCGCCGCACCTGCCGTTCGTGCCGGCCTGAGCCCCGCACGCTTTCTTGCGGGCTCGACAGAAGGACACGAGCTTGCCGGTCATGGACCGGCGGGGAGGCGAGGTGTATTCAATCGAATCGTCGAACCGGAGTTCAGGGATCTTCGTCGCTCATCTCAGCGCCGTGAAGACAGCAGAACGACGGGTGCGAGCCATTCGGGAGCAGGGCAATAGGGATATCCGCGGCCTGCCGGCGGGAACCGCAGGAGA
>DATFPH010000270.1:0-43791 GCA_035264905.1 Thermoanaerobaculia bacterium | reverse complement strand
TACGACGGCGCCGGCCGTCTCTCCACCCTCGACTTCTCGCGCGGCCGCATCACCTACACCTACGATCCCGCAACCGGCAAGCTGAAGACTCTCGGCTCGCCCGGCGGAGTGACGCTCACCTATACCTATGACGGCTCCCTGCTGACCCGCACCACCTGGAGCGGACCGGTCACCGGAACCGTCGAGCGCACCTATGACAACAACTTCCGGGTCGTCACGGAAAAGGTCAACGGAGACGCGCCGATCACCTATCAGTACGACGCCGATGGTCTCCTCGTGAAAGCCGGAGACCTGACGATCACGCGAGATCCGCAAACCGGCCTCGTCACCGGAACCACCCTGGGCGTCGTCACCACCGCCAACGCCTACAACACCTTCGGCGAGCTGATCCACCAGGAAGCCAAATCCCTGGGCCAGACCATTTTCCTCGCCGACTACACCCGGGACCTCCTCGGCCGCATCACCCGCAAGGTTGAAGTGATCGGAGGAGTCACCGACACCTGGGACTACACCTACGACCCCACCGGCCGCCTGGAGGAGGTCTACCACAACGGAGCCCGCCTCTCGCGCTACGAATACGACGCCAACGGCAACCGCCTCAAGCACATCACCCCAACCGAAACCATCACCGCCACCTACGACGACCAGGACCGCCTGC
Organism: Thermoanaerobaculia bacterium; assembly: GCA_035264905.1. Lineage (GTDB taxonomy): Bacteria > Acidobacteriota > Thermoanaerobaculia > Multivoradales > UBA5704 > UBA5704. The sequence continues at coordinate 43,133 of DATFPH010000270.1, read as the reverse complement.
TCACCTACGGAGACATCACCTACACCTACACCGCCAACGGCGAGCTCGCGACGAAGACCCAGAACGGGCACACGGTTCGGTATGAGTACGACGAGCTGGGGAATCTGGTGAAGGTGAACCTTCCGGATGGGATCGAGATCGAGTATGTGATCGATGGGCAGGGGCGGAGGGTGGGGAAGCGGGTGGAGGGGGTGTTGGTGCAGGGGTTCCTGTACAAAGATCAGCTTGAACCGATCGCCGAGCTCAATGGCACCACGGTGACGGATCGGTTCATCTACGCGACCACCTCCCACAGCCCGGACGTGATGTTCAAGAGCGGCCAAGCCTACCGCCTCGTCACAGATCACCTGGGAAGCCCCCGACTGGTCGTCAACACTGCGGATGGCACGATCGCCCAGCGGATGGACTACGACGAGTTTGGACGGACGATTCTGGACACCAGCGCCGGCTCTCAAACCTTCGGCTTCGCCGGTGGGGTTTATGACAGACAGACGGAGCTGGTGCGGTTTGGCGCGCGGGATTATGACGCGAGGGTGGGGCGGTGGGCGGGGAAGGATCCGGCGTGGTTTGCCGGAAGAGACAGTAACCTCTACACCTACTCGCTGAATGACCCTGCAAATCTCAGTGACCCCTCGGGCCTTGCATGGATCTGGAATCGCTCTGACAGGTCAGTGCCTTACAAGCCTGAGAGCGAAGACAATGCACCGCCACAAACTCTTGGCCCAGGAGAAAGCGCTCTAGTTGACGGTCTGTATAGCCCTGAAGGCGCTAGAGAGCCCATTGTTCTAAAGATACCCGACAATTGCGTCGGAATGGTTACACCCTGTGGCCAGGCAAAACTTTTCTGTGTTGGAGTGACCGGAGTTCTCGAGCCTCTCCCTCGGGTAGTAACATCTCAAGAACTAGGTAATCTCCAAGAATTCAAGAATTGGCCGAACCCATACGACGGCACACGATGGCCCTACCCTCTATGGCCCGCATCCTCAAAATAGGCCTGGTTTACGTCTCTGTCTTAGTTGCGGTCGGCCTGCCGATCTATTTAGATGTTTGGCTCCTGCCCTCATGGCGGGATCTGCCGCAACCTGCCAACTTTTCTCTATTCATGTTATTTGAGGACACCGATTATGCACCGTCCTTCTCGGAGCTGAAATTTTCACGTCTCCGCCTGGGGATGCGTAAGGCCGAGGTCGTGCGCGCTTTAGGTGAGCCTCTTAGCATTGTTAGGAGATCAAGGAGGAGGGTGACTGAGACGAGGGAGTGGGAGGACGGTTTGTGGACGATAAGCTACAAGGCAGATACGTTGAATGCTCTTGAGCCGTTGTACTCTGAAACTTACTACTACAGCAGGGCAGGAGATTCTTCGGACCACTGGTATGTGCGAGCCATCACATTCTCGTCGGATGGTCATGTGATCAGTATCAGGAAGGTGTTTTATGAGGACTGATGATGACGGCGGCTAGCCCCTTTGCCGCTAGCCTTATAGCCGGCAGCTAGCGCCAATCCCCAAGGCAACTGGTTGCGGCTGCTACACTGCTAACGGCGAGCCCGCCACGATGTGCCCTGCCTCCCAACGCTTTCCGCGCCTCATCCGTAAGAACGGCAAATGCGCAGCCATATCCGCCTGCTCTCGCTCGTCGCTCGGGCCACGGTCGTGCTTCTGGCAATTGGGGCGTTCCTGGTCGTGCTGGGTATCTTTGACGGCCTCCTGGCTACCTTTCTTCTCGCGACCAAGATCATGGTGGGATGCCCTCTTTAATGCAGTTACCCCAAGACAACCGAATACCCCTCTCAACCAATCAACCAATGTCCAGTCAACTAGGGTTACGAAATCATGAGGCGCTGGGTCATAATTTCCCTTCTAACTGCATTGGGATGTATCAACTATTTAACTGCTGTGCTCCTCCTCGGACTGAGGCCAAGCGCCCTCGAAGATGTTCTGTCAGACGTCCCGGCGACCTCAACGCCGCTCTTTCTACAAGCCCGAGAGGAGCAAACCCTCCGCTTTGCTCAAAAGGCCCTGATTCAAGCCGGCTTCAACCAGAAGACCGTGGAAGAATTGCCGCGCAGCCACGCCCTTGAGGTAAGCCTTACTTGGATTCGTACCGCAAATCCATATCCGCCCTTACTAGCCGAGTTCTCCTCGAACTATACAAGGCAATGGTCATTCGTGTCCTTCGGTTATCTCGGTTCTGATGCTAAACTTCACCAGATCACCTACTACGGCGGGGAGGCCGACACAACCCCCTCGTTCCTGGTCTCAAAGGTCCGGGGGCCATCTACTGAAGGGGGCGACTACTTTGTAGGTTATCTCTTCGAGCTCTCGCGGGAAGTCGGTCCCCAACCCCAAACTCGGACGAGAGAGGGTCGCGTGACGAGTTGGAGACCACCAAGAGTGATGCTGGATTCAGTCAGGTGGAGAACCTACCGTGGGGGAAGCTATAACGCCCGGGAGGAAATCACGTTTACTCTCTTGGCGACGCTCTTCGAGGTTTTTGGGATCGGACTACTAGCTGGCGTCAGGCTATATCGGCTGCGGCGTCTTCTTGAACAGCGTGATGCCTGAAGCATGGAGCACACTTGAGACCCTCTTGAATGGAACGTCCTTAGAACGTCCTTATATCCAATGGCCCGATTCCTCGCCGTAGCTGTGACTACTCTACTGGTTCTTGTGATCTGGGCCTTCCTGAAGGCCCAGGTGATTCCTACTTGGAAAGACCAGCCCCGAGATGAGCCTTCTTTTGTCTCCAGGCTGTTGGAGGAGACTGAGTATTCTGAATCGTTCACGGAAACGGGATTCTCCAAAGTTCGACCGGGAATGACCAAAAAATCCGTCGATTCGTTAGTCGGGCAGCCGCTTCAGATCCTCCAGAAGAGCGGAAGCAATATTGTGGCGTTCTTGGATTACCGAGACGGTGTGTGGCACAAAGAAGCTCATAACCTGAGGGGAGATCTGACGATCGATTCTGAGATCTACTACTACAGCCGGCAGGCCAGCCCGACGGCCGATTGGTACGTTCGGGCAGTGACCTTCTCTGATGGTAGAGTTACCGGCGTGACGAAGACCTTTTACATTGACTAGATGGCACAAAATTAGGTTAGCGTGGCAGGCTTGCTTCCTTTTTACAGTCTGGCAATAAGTCTCAGCCTTATGCTTGTAGCGGCCCTTCGGTGTCGATGGATTTTTGTTCCTGGCTTAGCTCCGGAGACTACTTTGTCTCTTACGCGTTTATGCTGGAGCGGGGCGAAACCGGCGAGGTGAAGGCCCTGGCCAAAGAGATGCTCTGGGTCTCCGAGAAGCAGGACGTGCAACCGGAGGCCCGCAAAGCCCTGCGGCTCTTCTGCGACACCGCCGCGCGGGAAGCGGTGACGCTCGACCTGGTCCGCCGGCTGGTTACACAGGTGCGATCGGCGGGGCGAAGGTAGGATCCTCGGCCAGCTCAACCCGACCGCGTTCCCGTTGAACCGGAAGACCGTCGGGTTCAACCCGACCGCGTTCCCATTGAACAGGAAGACCGTCGGGTTCAACCCGACTGCGTTCCGGCTCAAGGAGCGAGGTTACTCGTTCTCCGGGGAAGCGGGCGCCTCCGCCTCGGCGGCGTTCCTTTCCAGCGGCTGGCCTTCCGGTCCGACCCGCCGGGTCCGAAGCTTGCTGCGGAACGGCTGCAGGCCGAACTCCGCCAGCTTCTCGGAGCGCCTGCCGTAGTGCTGCTTGACCGCGGCGTCCAGGAAGGTCATCAGCTTCTGCGTTTTATCGGTGAGCTCCGCGATCTGTTTCGAGACCTCCTGCCGGGCGGCGGTCAGTCTCGCCTGCTCTGCCGTGAGCTCTCGCAACAGGGCCAGCAGCTCGTCGAGCCGGTCCAACCGCGACTTGAGGTGCGGCAACTCCTCGATGTTCACGGCCAGCGCCGCGCTTCCGCAACCCAGCTTTCTGATGGGTCACTGCAAACCTCTGGTACGGCATAGAGCCAACCCCCCGGCATCGGACGCCTCGATTGACGCCGCGAAAGAATAGACCAGCCTGAGCTCCCAGGGAAACCCTTATCCCACCTCCCCCACCACCCCCCAAGCCCCGGCCACATCCAGAGCCCGGCTGGCCAGATCCAGCGTCAGCAGCCCGTCGCTCAGCCACAGATGGAACTTCTCCGTCTTCTTGTTGATCACGGCCGCCGCAAGCTCCACCGGGTCCGGCGGGGGCTCGGCGGCCAGCCGGGCGCATTCTTCTCGGACCCGGTCCGGGCCGGCGTCGGAAAAGATCAACGCCACTCCTTCCCTTGAAACTCCGTGGCCGAGGGTGCTCAGCCAGATGACGAGGGTGTCCAGGACCTGGTCGCCTTTCCAGGGGAAGAGGAGCGTGCCTCCGGCCCAGGGGAGGAGATCGGTTTCCGCCAGCCCATAGCGGGCGAAGGTTGCTCTTCCTTCGGCCAGGAGGTCTCTAGCCCGGGCATCCAGGAAAGGGGGAACGTCGGCAGAGCGGTAGACGTCCAGCATCTCTTGCCGGACGCGGTCGTGGACCGGGGCTCCCCGGCCTCCCATGAAGTCCGGGAGCCTTCCTCCCATGGCGGGTTTCAAGTCGACGATCTTCTTTTCTTCGTCGACTCCGACCACGGCCCAGCGCCTTCCTCCGAAGATGAGGAAGAGGCCGGGGAAGAGGGGGAAGGCGATCGGCAGGGTGCCGAGGGGCTTGCCGCCGCTCATCAGGCGGTACTCCTCCGGGGTCTGGAAGGCGGCGTAGAAGCTGTAGTGGTTGGTGATCCTTTCGCCCTTCAGGTCGAGGATCAGCTCTCCCGTGGGCTCCTGCCGGATCAACTCGTTGGCCCCGAGGCTCCGCAGCAGCTCGGCGAAGAGGTCCGGGCCGACCGCGGCGAAGGGGCCGTCGCGGCAGAGGGCTCGCCAGGCCTGGGGGGTCTGGACGCCTCCGTGTTGCACGATGAGGGAGAGGACCTGCTGGACCAGGGTCGAGAGGTGCAGCGCTCCGGCTTGCGGCGGCTCGCACCAGCCGGCGACCAGGAGGCGGACGGCGGCGACGAATTCGACCAGGTCCGACCGCAGCGCGGCGTGCGGCGCCGTGCGGATGTCGATCTCCGGCTCCCTTACGTAGCCGCGCAGGACGGCCGGGCCTCCCTGCCGGCCCGATCGGCCCAGCCGCTGCCGCAGGCTGGCCACGGAGGGGGGCGGTCCGATCTGGGCCACGCTTCCGATGGCTCCGACGTCGATGCCCAGCTCCAGGGTGGTGGTGCAGACGGCGCTCGCGGGGCGCGAGCGGTCTTTGATGGCGGCTTCGGCTTCCTCCCGCAGATCGCGCGAGAGGCTCCCGTGGTGCGGCCAGAACTCGTTGGCCAGCTTGTCGCGCTCGCAGAGGCGCCGCAGGAGATCTGCGTAGAGCTCCACGTCTTTCCGCGCGTTGGCGAAGATCAGGTGGTGCCCGCCCCGCAGGCGCTCGTAGAGGTGGCTGGAGATCTCCAGGGTGTCCCCCGGCGCCAGGTCCTCCGGCGTCACTTCCTGGCCCTGCTCTTCTTTCTGCTCGGCCTGCTTCGGCGTGAGGCGGGGCGGGAGCTCACGGTAGCCCCGGACCTGGACCCGCAGCTCCTGGCCGCCCTCCTTCGATTCGATCCGGCGGACGGCCTCGCCTCCGCCGGGCCGGAGGAAGGCGGCGGCGAGGGACAGATCGCCCAGGGTGGCGGACAGGGCGATCCGCGGCACGCGCCGGCGCACGGCCAGCTCGACCCGATGGAGGAGCGACTGGAGCTGCTGCCCCCGCTCGGTGCCCAGGAAGGCGTGCAGCTCATCGATGACCACGAAGGCCAGCCGCTCGAAGAGGCGGCGGATCTTCGGGCCTTGCAGGATGAACAGGGCCTCCAGGGACTCGGGGGTGATGATGAGCACGCCCGCCGGCTGGTCGAGGACCTGCCGCTTGCGCGAGGCGGCCACGTCGCCGTGCCAGCGATGGACCGGGATCTCCAGCTCGCCGCAGAGGAGCTCCAGCCGGTCGTACTGGTCGTTGATCAGCGCCTTGAGCGGGCTCACGTAGAGGACGCGGATGCTCCCTCCCGGCTCTTCGGCGATAGAGGTGAGGACGGGCAGGAAGGCGGCTTCGGTCTTGCCGCCGGCCGTGGCCGCGGCGATGACCACGTCGCTCTCGCCGTCCAGGATCGCGGGGATGGAGGCTTCCTGGATGTCCCGCAGCTCCGCCCAGCCCTGCTGCCAGAGCCAGCGCTGGATGCGCGGGTGGAGCTGGTGGAAGGCGGTGGAGGGGGCGCTCACAGCTTGAAGCTGGCCAGCTCGTCGTCGTCGGAGGTGGGGGCCACAGGCTCCAGATCAGGATTGACGTCCGGCTTCACGTCGACGGCTCCCAGCAGGTCGCGCCAGGAGGCCTGGGGATTCTGCTCCAGGATGGCCAGGAGCTCCAGGAAGGCGCGGATGGTGGTCCGCGGCGTGCGGAAGTAGGCCTCGCCCAGGCGCTTGGAGCAGTGTTCCATGAAGGCGACCAGCCCCTCATCGGGCAGGAGGTAGCGCTCCGGCTCTCCGCCGGCCTGTACGTTCCGCAGGTTGCGCAGGAGGATGTACAGCTCTTCCTGGCTCAAGTTGGCCAGATGGAGGACCGGGCCGGTGTAGTCCTTGAGCCCTTCGGCGAGGAAGCGGTTCTGGGCCAGGCGCGAGCGCAGGGCTTCGTAGCTGTAGAGGCCGCGCCGGGTGTCCATCAGGAACTCGGGCGTGCCTCCCAGCAGGAAGCCGAGGCCGACGCTCGCTCCTTGCAGGCTGTCGTTCAGGATGCGCAGGAGCTGCTCGTAGTTGCTGTTGCGCGCCTGGGTGTTCGAGAGCTTGTAGAGGTTGACCAGCTCGTCGAGGCAGACGAGGAAGCCGCCGTAGCCGGCCAGGCGCACGAAGCGCGAGAAGAGCTTGAGCTGGTCGTAGAGGTTGTCGTCGTCGATGATCGTGCGCACGCCCAGGGCCTTGCGCGCGTCTGTCTTCGTGGAGAACTCGCCGCGCAGCCAGCGGACGGCGTCGGACTTGAGCTGGTCGTTCGCCTCGTCGTGCCCGCGCCAGTAGGCGGCGATCACCTCGGCGAAGTCGTAGCCGCCGGTCATTTCGGAGAGGCTCCCGAGCCGGTTCTGGAGGACGGCTGCGGGTGCCGCGCCCTGCTCGCGCGCCTCCTGCAAGGCGGAGGTGACGAAGCGCTCGACGACGCTGGCCACGGCGCCGCCGTCCGGCCGGGTGCGGGTCGCCAGGTTGGCCATCAGCTCGGTGTAGAGGGAGCGCGCCTGGCCGCCGGTCGCGTGGAGCCGCCGGTCGGGGTTCAGGTCGGCGTGGGCCGCGACCAGTCCTTTCTCCAGGGCGATCGAACGGACCAGGGAGAGGAAGAAGGTTTTGCCCGACCCGTATTCGCCGATGATGAAGCGCAGAGCCGAGCCGCCGTCACGGATCCCCTCGAGGTCGTTCAGCAGGGCGCGGACCTCTTCGGCCCGGCCCACCTGGATGTGTTGGTGGCCGCGGCGGGGCACGACGCCGGCGCGCAGCGACTGCAGGATGGCGTCGCGGTCGCGGGGGCGGATCTTCTGCGATGCATCTGATGCGACAGGCTCGGTCATGCGAGCAATTCCTCCAGGATCTCAGGATCGATGTCGATCCGCTCGTCGCCTTCGAGGAGCGGAGCGTCGCAACGGGCGTAGGCGGCTTCGTTGAGGATTTCGAGGGCGCTTTCGGGGAGGAGCCCGAGGCGAGCCGCGAGGGGCTCGATCTCGCGGCGCTCCCAGGCGGTCTTCGCCGCGAGCTGGCGCAGGAGGGCCGAGTGGGCTGCATCGAGACCGGCGCGGCTTCCGCCGGCAGGAGCCGCGGCGGGTGCTGCCTCTTCGTCGGCTGCGAAGACCTTTTCGAGGAGCGTGGCCACACGCTCGGTCTCGGCGAGCTTGCCTTGGATCTTCTGCGGATCGAGGAGCACGCCGGAAGGCGGGCCCGGCTCCCGCGGGATGGCGAAGCCGCCCGGGGCGGGGGACGCTGGGCGCACGGTGACCGGCTCGGCGGGCGGGACGTCGGCCGCGGCCAGGACATGGACGTCGGAATAGACGGCCTGGGGATCCAGGCCGAGGAGGCTGTAGATCCGGGTCAGCAGCTTCAGCTCCTCCGGACCGACGTGCCCGTCCGCGCCGGCGACCGTGATCAGGAATTGGCCTATGGCGTAGCGCTGGCTCTCTTCGAGCAGCTCGATCTTCTTCTTGAGGCCTGTTTGCCCCGGCGGATCGGCGAGGAGCCAGCGGAGATGCGCTTCGAGCCGGACCCGCTCGGCGGCACCGAGGTGGAGAGCCTGCTCCAGATGCCGCGCCAGGTGACGCTCTTCGAGCTCGGTGATCTCGCCGTCGACGACTGAGACAGTCACGGCGAGATGCAGCAATGCCGCGGCGGCGTGCCAGGCGGGGCTCAGTGGGCGGAACGCGCCGCCGTCCCCCGCGGGCAGGCGGAAGAGGACGATATGGCCCTCCCGAGACACGCCGCGCCACGGCACGTCCGGCTCCAGACCGTAGCCATGCTTCGCCAGGAAGGCCGTAAGCGCCTCGATGTCACGGCGGTCGATCTTCTCCGGGATCCGGCCAGCCCAGCGCACGAAAAGGTCGCGGAAAGGGACGGCGGCGGAAGCTCCTCCGGCCAGGGTCTCCTCAATCCAGCCGGCGACGCGGTGCGCCGCTTCGCTCTCGCAGCTCCGGGCGAGCTCTTTCGGTAAGCAGGCAAGGGCGGCGGCGCTCGTTCGATCACCGGTCCGGCCGATCCATTGGCTGTAGCCGGCCAGCTCGCCGTTCACCCGGTCGAGGATCTTCTGCAGGTCCCACACGTGACCTTGGACGAAGGACGCATCCGGGAGGTCGCCCACGGAAATGTCGACCGCGACATGGAACCCGGGATTGGCGGGCTGATAGCTGACCGCAAGGCCGGCGCGGGGTTCCAGCAGCAGGCCGTCCGGCGGCAAAGCCTCGCGGTAGCGTAAGGCGAAGAGCTCGCGGAGCTCGGGGAGACATTTCTTATAGGGGGACCGCTGCCGCACCTCCGGTGAGGAGAGTGCCCAGGCGAGCGCCCAGTCCGGAGGAATCGGCCGGCCTGCGGCGGCGAACCGGCCGAGGACGATCCGCAGGGGGAGCGGCTCCGGGGGCGGATCCCCGAGCGGCAGAAGGCCCTCGGTGCGCAAATTTCCCTCGCGGAGCCGAACCACCGCGAGGAAGCTCTCGGCATATTTCCGGAACGAATGGTTCCCCCCGTAAATCCCCAGGAGGCGCTCGACCTCGGCCAGCAGGGTCCCGGTCTCGGCTCGCGCTGCCGCGGACCCGCTCGCATCAACCAGGACGCGCCGCTCGATCCCATAGAAGAAGAGAAAGACATAACCGATGCCGGCGCTCGGATCTTTCCGGCCACGGGCCAGCCATTCGAGGTAGGCGGCCCGGTTCGCCGGCTCGATCCACGAATAGGAAGGAAATTGAGGCAGGAGGCGGCCACCATGGTCCGGCTGATCGAAGCGGATCTTCAAGGAGGGATCGATCAGCGCCGGCTCCACGTCGCTCCAGGAGCCGGCACCGGGCAGACCCGCGCCGACGTAGAGCATGCCCGATCGCAGCCGATAGCGCCCGACCGTGACCTCGGCCCCCGGTGGAACCCACAGGCGGTCCGCCAAGTCCTGCTGCGTCTTGCCACCGCAGGGAAGGGGGGCGGAGGATTTCGTCTCAGACATGGTCTCAGCCGCCGTCACGTCAGCATAACCTCCAAGACCACGGCGTCAAGCTCGATCGTCTCCTCCCCCTCCAGGAGAGGGGCACCGCACCGGGCAAAGGCAGCCTCGTTGAGCGTTTCGAGGGCTCCGTCGGGGAAGAGGCCCAACGCGGCGGCGCGGCGGTCGAGCTCCGCACGATCCCAGGTGGTGCGCGCCGCCAGCTCATGAAGCAGGGCCGCGTGGGCGGCATCCAGACCCGAGAGAGCTCCAGCCGTTGGCGCGGCCGGCTCGTCGTCCTTGAAGATCTCTTCCAAGAGGGCCGAGACATGCTCGGTCTCGGCGAGCTTGTCCTCGACCTGCCCGAGGTCGAGGCTCGCTCCGGCCACGGTGTCCACCGGCAGGGAGGAGCCGGCGGCGATGGTGTGGACGTCCGCATAGATCGCTTGGGGATCGCGGCCGAGGAGGCGGTAGACCTTCTTGAGCTGGCGGATCTCTCCGGGACTCACGTGACCGTCCGCGCCGGCCACGGTAATGAGAAATCGGGCCACGGCACGCCGCTGGGATTCAGCGAGCAGGGAGCACCGCTCTCGGCAGCCGGCCAGGCTCTGGGTCTCGGCGAGAAGCCAGGCGAGACGGATCTGGAGCCGCGTCCGCTCCACCGGCTCGAGATGGGCCGCCTCCATCACGTGCGCGAGCAGATGCTCTTCCTGTTGCGGGCCGGCCGGACCGTCGGCGGTGGCCACGGCCACGGCCAGTTGGAGGACCAGCACGGCCGTGGTGTAGGCCGGGCTCGGCAGCCAGGTCCAGCCGGCCTCCGGATCGGGCAGGCGGAAGAGAAAAAATCCGCGTTCCGGCACGGTTCCACCGAGGCGCGGCTCGGGCTCCATCCCGTAGCCGGACCGGGCGAGGAAGGTGGCAAACTCTTCGAAAGCACGGCGATCGAGGCGGCGCGGCTTCTCGACAGGCCAGTGCCTCACCACGTCCTCGCGGCGGAGGACGGCGCATCCTTCTCCCGCGAGCATCTTCTCGATCCAGCGCACCAGACGCCGCGACTCCTCGCTCTCCCAACCCCGGGCGAGCTCGGGCGGCAGGATGGCGAGGGCGGCCGGGCTGGTGGGCGTGCCCCCCTGCCTGATCCATCGGCTGTACGGGGCGAGATCGGAGAAGACCCGGTCGGCCACCCTCTGGAGCTGCTCCATCTGCTCGCGCGAATGCCGCACCTCCGGAATGCGGGTCCTCAAAACGAACGGGGGCGGAAGGCTCGGGCTCGCCGGGTGATAGCGGACGGTGAGCAGCGTCCTCTTCTGCTGCAACCGGATGCCGGCCGGGAGGATCTCGCGATACCGGATCCCGAAGAGGTTGCGGACTTCCTCGGGACACCGGAAGGCCGGCGACGTCCTGCGGCCCTGGCCCCAACCATTCCACAGAGCGAACGCCAACGCAGGCGAAAGCGGCTGCCCGGCGGCGGCGAGCAGTGCCGGCCCGATCTCCCAGACGAGCCGGCTGCGATGTCCGGCGAGCTCGAGAAAAGGCTCGAAGGCTTCAGGCCGAAAGTCTCCGATCAGGAGGCGGACCAGAGCCACGAAATGGGCGGCCGCGTAGCGGAATTGGGCATGCGCAGGATAGGTCTTCAGGAGGCGCTCGACTTCGGCAAGGAGCGCGACGATCTCCGCGTACGGCACGTCCGAAACGTCGTAGAGGACTCTTCTCTCGATCCCATAGAAGGAAAGGAGCGGATAGACCGGGTGGACGTCGGGGGCAGAGCGCCCGCCGGCCAGCCATTCGAGGTAGGCGCCCCGGGCCTCCGCGGACAGGTCGCGGTAGGCAACACTTCCCTCCAGGGGAGATCCGGCTCGGCCGAACGCCCATTTCCGATGCGGCAGGGAGGGGTCGATCAACGCCGGCTCCGGCGCGCGCAAGCCATTCAGCGCTCGCAGCCCCTTGCCGAAGTAGAGCATGCCATCGGGAAGGACCAGTTTGCCGACGGTGACCGCCTGCCCCGGCGGCACCCAGACGGCTTTCGCTTTCTGAACCCTCTTCGGAGAAGCGTTCACGCCAGCAACTCCGCCAGGACGTCAGGATCGACGTCGATCGTCTCGTCCCCTTCCAAAAGCGGAGCGCCGCAATGGGCGAAGGCGGCTTCGTTGAGCGTTTCGAGGGCGCCGTCGGGGAAGAGGCCCAACGCGGCGGCGCGGCGGTCGACTTCCGCACGCTCCCAGGTGGGGCGCACCGCCAGCTCGCGCAGCAGGGCCGCATGGGGTTCGTCCAGACCCATGCTGTCCGTGGGAGGCGACGAGGCCGGCTCCTCTTCATCGGTGAAGACCTCCTCCAGGAGAGAGGCCACCTGCTCGGTCTCCGCGAGCTTGGCTTCGATCTTCCGGGCGTCGAGCTCCAGGACCGTCTCTCCAGCCTTCTTCGCGATCGTGGGGGAGCCGGCGGCCACGGAGTGAACGTCCGCATAGAGAGTGTCCGGGTCGAGTCGGAGGAGGCGGTAGATTTTTTTGAGCTGCTGGATCTCGCCCGGGCTGACATGGCCGTCCGCGCCCGCCACGGCAATGAGGAAGCGGACCACCGCATGGCGCTGGGCTTCGGAGAGGGCTTCGCTCCGCTTCTCCAGCCTCAGCAGCTTCTGGGGCTCGGCGATCAGCCAGAGGAGACGGATCTGGAGCCGTTCGCGCTCGGCGCGCCGGAGATGGGCGGCTTCTTCGATGTGCCGCAGGATCTGTTCTTCCTGGCGAGTCTCGATGGGGCCATCGGCCGTGGCGACGGCGACCGCCAGCTGGAGGACCACGGCAGCCGCTTCGTAGCCCGGCTCCGGCGCCCAGGAGCGCATCGTCTCGCCGGGGGGAAGACGGAAGAGGAAGACCCCCTCTTTGGGGACCGGATCGCCGCTCCGCGGCTCGGGTTCCACTCCATAGCCGAGCCCGCCGAGAAAGCTGGCGAAGGAGTCGAATGTGCGGAGGGTGAGCCGGCCGGGCGTGTCGGCGGGCCAATGTTCCAGAATCTCTTTCCACCCGACGTGGGCAAAGCCGGTCGCGCCGAGCGTCGCGTCGAGCCACCGCCCCAGGCGTCCCGCGGCTTCGCTCTCGCGGCGCTGGAGGAGCTCGGGCGGCAGGAGCGCGAGCGCGGCGAGGCTCGACGTGTCGCGGCTCCGCCCGGCCCGGCGGCTGTAGGCGTCGAGCTCGGAGGAGACCCGGTCCGCGATCTTCTGGAGTTGTTGAAGATGGGTACTGGCGATGCGGACGTCGGTGAGCCCGCGAGCCTCCAGGAGCATGATTCTGTCGAAGCCGGGGCTCGCCGGACGGTACTGCACGATGAGCGGCAGCCTGCTTTCCTTCACGCGGAATCCCCTCGCGGGGAACGCCTCGCGGTACCGGAGCAGGAAAAGCTCGCGAAACTCGCCGGGGCAGCGGCGCTCGGCACCCCCGCGGCGAGCACCCCGCCATTCACGCCACAGGGCGAACGCCCACGGACCGGAGAGCGGCCGGCCCGCCGCCGCGAACAAGGCCGGGCCGACCCGCCAGACCGTGTCGGATCCCGCGGTGTCGAGCCGCGCCTCGAAAGCTTCAATGCGATGGTCCACGAGCATCAGCCGGGTCATGGTCACGAACGGACCGGCGTAGGAAAGGAACCAGGAGCTCTGCCGGTAGAGGTCGATGAGCCGCTCGACCTCGCCGATCAGCTTCAGCCACTCGGCGTCGGAGACCCTGGAGACCTGAGAGTCGACCAGGAGCCGTCTCTCGATGCCGTAGAAAAAGAGGAGCAGGCAGACAGGATCGGCGTCCGGCGCGGACCGGCCGTCCGCCAACCACTGGAGGTACGCGGCCCGGCGTTGCGGCGATACATGCTGATAGGCCAGCAAGCCCCCCGGAAGCAGGACCGTCTGGCTCGATTTCGCATCGACCGGCAGAGATGGATCGATCAGGGACGGCTCCGGACCCCGGCCGCTCGCCGCGGTCAGTCGCTGGCCGACGTAGATCATGCCATCCGGAATCCGGTAGCCGCCGACGGTGACCGGCTGCCCCGAGGGCACCCAGGCGGACTTCGGTTTGAGGATCAGGGACTTCTGCTTCGCGCGGATCTTTCCCATAGGCGGTACGATGCTACCGCGAGATCTTCCTGGCGTCGAGAAGGAAGGTTGCGCCGAGGTGAGAGATTTGCCCGTCTTTCGCATGGTGGCACCACCGCCCACAGTCCGCGATAGACTCCCGCCACCAGGAGGTTGGCCATGGATTTCTCCCTGCCCGACAAGGTCCGCCAGATCGCCGGGGCTCTCCGGCCGTTCGTCGACGAGGAGATCGTCCCGTTGGAGCGCCGGCTGTTCGCGGAGGGGTTCGGCGCCATTCTCGACGATCTCGCACGGCTGCGGGGCCGCGTCCGGGATCTGGGTCTCCTCTCTCCCCATCTGCCGGCGGAATGGGGAGGCGCAGGCCTCTCGCTCCTGGACTTCGCTCACGTCAGCGAGATCTTCGGCCGGAGCCCGCTCGGCCACTACGTCTTCAACTGCCAGGCCCCCGACGCCGGCAACATGGAGCTGCTGCTCCAGCACGGCACGGACGAGCAGAAGGAGCGCTGGCTGCGCCCCCTGGTGCGCGGCGAGGTGCGGAGCTGCTTCGGCATGACCGAGCCCGAGTTCGCAGGCTCGAATCCGGTCTGGCTCGGCACCACGGCCCGACGCGAGGGGGAGGAGTACGTCCTCGACGGTCACAAGTGGTTCACCAGCTCGTGCGAGGGGGCCGCGTTCTGCGTCGTCATGGCGGTCACCGATCCCCAGGGAAAGCCGCATGAGAGGGCCAGCATGATCGTGGTCCCCACCGACGCCCCCGGGTTCGAGAGGGTGCGCAACCTGCCGGTGATGGGCGAGCGCGGGGAGGACTGGATGAGCCACGCCGAGGTACGGCTCACCGGCGTGCGCGTTCCCGTCTCCCACCGCATCGGCGGCGAGGGGCAGGGGTTCGCCCTGGCCCAGGAGCGGCTGGGCCCGGGGCGCATCCATCACTGCATGCGCTGGATCGGCATCTGCGAGCGGGCGTTCGACCTGATGTGCCAGCGCGCGGCCTCGCGCGAGATCTCGCCCGGCGAGCCCCTGGGCACCCGCCAGATCCTCCATGGCTGGATCGCCGAGAGCCGCGCCGAGATCGACGCGGCCCGCCTGCTGGTGCTGCGCACCGCCTGGCGCATCGACCGCGAGGGGGCGCACGCGGCCCGCGACGACGTCTCCCTGATCAAGTTCCAGGTGGCCGGCGTGCTCCAGGCCGTCCTCGACCGGGCGATCCAGGTGCACGGCGGCTACGGCCTGATCGACGAAGCCCCCCTCGCCTTCTGGTGGCGGCACGAGCGGGCGTCCCGCATCTACGACGGCCCGGACGAGGTCCACAAGACTTCGGTCGCGCGGCGGATTCTTTCGCGGTATGGGATGGAGCTGGGGAAGGAGAAGAGGGGATGAGCTCCACCTCGCTCGACCCCACCCGTCCGTCCCGCCCCGGCGAGGAGCTCGCTGCCGGACCGCTCCGGGACTGGCTCGCCGCGCACGTGCCGGATCTGGCCGGGTGCGCCGAGCCTCTCGTCATCGAGCAGTTCCCCGGCGGGCACTCGAACCTGACCTATCTCGTGCGCTGCGCCCCTGGAGGCGAGCGCGAGCTGGTGCTCCGCCGGCCGCCGTTCGGCTCCAAGGTGAAGACGGCGCACGACATGGGCCGCGAGCACCGGATCCTTTCCCGTCTCTGGACGGTCTATCCCAAGGCGCCGCGGGCGCTCGCCGCCTGCGACGACCTCGCGGTGATCGGCGCTCCGTTCTACGTGATGGAGCGGGTGCGCGGGGTCATCCTGCGCCACCAGAAGCTCCCTTCCGGGATGGAGGTGCCGCCCGAGGTGATGCGGCCGCTCAGCGAGGCGGTGGTGGACGGTCTGGCCGAGCTGCACGCGGTGGACTTCGCCGCCGCCGGGCTCGGCGACCTCGGCCGTCCCCAGGGGTATGTGGAGCGGCAGGTGACCGGCTGGCACGAGCGCTGGCGCAACGCGCGTACGGACGACGTCCCCGACGTGGACCGCGCGTTCGCCTGGCTCGCCGATCATCTCCCGGCGGAGAGCGGCGCGGCGATGATCCACAACGATTACAAGTACGACAACCTCGTCCTCGCTCCAGACCTCTCCCGGATCAGCGCCGTCCTCGACTGGGAGATGGCGACGGTCGGCGATCCCCTGATGGACCTGGGCACCAGCCTCGGCTACTGGATCGACGCGGACGACGATCCGGTGATGCGCTCGCTGCCCGGCGGACCGACGACGGTCCCCGGGAACCTGTCCCGGGCCGAGGTGGCCCAGCGGTATGCGGAGAGGAGCGGACGGGACGTGTCGCAGATCCTCTTCCATTATGTGTACGGCCTCCTCAAGATCGCGGTGATCGTGCAGCAGATCTACTTCCGCTACAAACAGGGGCTGACGCACGACGAGCGCTTCGCGGCGATGATCGACGCGGTGCGCCTGTTCGGACGCCAGGCGGCCGGAGCGCTCGAGAGGGGACGGATTTGAGGGAGGAGCAGGGGCTCGCCCTCCTTCGCTTCCACCTCCACGTGGGCTCGCGCTTGGCGCTGCGGGCGCTGATGCCGACCGTGGCCGCGGCGGTCGGCGGGCTGTTCCTTCTGGGGGACGACTTCTTCATCTCCTTTGCCCGCCTGCTCTTCGGACCGGGCTCGACCGGCGGCTCGGGGGTGCTGATCGGTTGCGCGGCGGTCGGCTTCGCGTCGGTCGCGGCGCCGCGGGTCTGCCGCGGGCTGGGCGGGTGGATGCGCCACCTGCCGATCCATGGCAAGGCGCAGCGCCGGGCGGCGCTCGTGGCGATCGCCGTGGCCCAGGCGCCTCTGCTCGTCGGGCTCGCCGCCTTTGCCTGGGTGGCCACGGGCTTCGGCAAGCACCTCGGCGCCTTGCTGATCGACCTCCTGGCGCTGGCGGTGTGCGCTCCGGCGGCGGCGCTGGTGGTGATGCCCGTGGAGCGCCCGCCCGCGGTCCGCCCCCTGGCGCTCGCCGCGGCGATCGTGGCCGTCTCGGGCGGTGTCTGGCCGCTCGGGGCCGCCGTGCTCCTGGTGCTCGCGGCCGACGCGGTCGCGGGCGAGCTGCCGCGGCACTCCACGGCCGGCACGCCGATCCCGAGCCGCGGCTGGCTCGGGGAAGGCGGAATCGCCGGGCTCGTCGAGCCGCGCATCGCCTGGCGGGCGCTCAAATGGCGCCTGCTGAGCGCCTGGATGCTCGGCCTGCTCCCGTTGGGCGCGGCCTTCCTGTTCGTGGCCAACAACGAGCTTGCGCCGCGCCATGTGCGGCTCGCCGCTCTGCTCGGCGGCGCCGGCGCCGTGGTCCTCCTCTTCGCGGACCTCGGCGAGGCGCTGGGCGTGCGCCGCCCGGCCTGGCCGTGGGCCCGGTCCCTCCCCTGGTCGGCGGACCGGCGCGTGCAGGCCGATGCCCTCCTGCTCGCCGCCCACGCGCTCCCGCTGCTCCTGGTCACCGCGAAGATCGACCTCGTGGCCGCCGTGGCCGTCCTCGCCGCCGTTCCCTGGCTGGCGACGCGGGCGGCCGGAGCGGTGCGGCGGGCGCCGGAGCGGCGGACCGGCGCTTCCGGCGAGATCCTCATCGAGGGGTTCCTCCTCGCCGCCGCCCTGGCCCTTCTTCCCTGGCTCTCCCTTCTCGCGCTCGCCGCGACGCCTTGGGCTCTGCGCGCCGCCGCGGAGCGGGAGCGGGCGCAGAAGGTCAGCCGCTGGCTCGAGCTGCACCATCTGGCGGTGGGCGATCCGCAATCGTGGAGCGCGGGATGATCCGCTTCCGGCAAGCCGCGTTCGCCTATCGGGCCGCCGAGCCGGTCCTCGCCGGGATCGACCTGGAGATCCCTCCGGGCCTCACCCTGCTCCTGGGTCCCAACGGCTGCGGCAAGAGCACGCTTCTCAAGCTGGCCGCCGGGATCGAGCGCCCGGATGGCGGACAGGTGGAGATCGACGGCCACGACCTGTGGACGGCTGAGGTAGCGGCGCGCCGCGGCCTCGCCTACGTGCCGGAGCAGCCGGACCTGACGCCCTATGCCACGGTGCGCGAGATCCTCGGCCTGGTCTGCCGCCTGCGCGGCGAGCCGCGGAGCGCGGCCGAGGAGGCGCTGGAGCTGGTCGGTCTGCGGGATCTGGCGCACCGGTCCGTCCGCGAGCTCTCGATGGGCCAGCGCCGCCGCTCGGTGCTCGCCGCCGCCCGCATCGGCACGCCGAGCCACGTGCTCCTGGACGAGCCGCTGGAGGCCATGGACCGCGGCGCCCGCGAGTCGATCCTCGCCTGGATCGACCGCCTGCTCACCGCGGGCGCCACGGTCGTGGTGGTCTCGCACGACCTCGCCCCCTTCGCCCCGCGCGCCACCCGCGCCTTCACGGTCCGCGACGGCCACTGCCTGTCAGCCGACCCACTCCCGGCCGATCTCACCGATCGCCTCGCCCTCCTGGAGCGCATGGCCCGCGGCGAGCCCCTCCAGGGTGGCGCCCCCTCTCCCGGGGGAAGGGGGGCGATGGGAGAGGGGGACGGGGGGTGAGGTCTCGGAAGCACCATCTACCACTTCTGGTTTGACAGCCCCGTTGTTTCCGGGGTGAGGGCTCTCGGACGGCGAAATCGTTTTCACCCTCGGCGCGCCCCGGACGGTCCAATCAATGGCGCGCCCGAGAGGATGATTTCGATGAGATTCGCTTCCACCCCCGATCTGGGGTTTCAGTTTTCGCCCGGCATTGCTCCCGCGCGGGAGGATGCCCTTCTGCAAGCCCTCACCTCCTCCCTGCCGCCAGGCACGGACGTGCGCACGGCTCGCGGGAAGGGCTCGACGCGAATCGCCGTCTGGCTCCGGCCCGTCAGCGAGCCCGGTGACGACGAGGCCCGCGCCGAGAGTCTCGCCGGCCTCGCGCTGCTGCGGAGCGGTGAGAGCTTCGCCGCGCGGGTCAGCGCCGAGCTGATCCGGCGCTCCGTCCAGATCGCCTGGTTCCAGGCGCCGCAGCGCATCGACGACACGGGCCGGCCGCAGCCGGACGGTCCTCTCCATCTGATGGATTTCGCGGTGGAGCTCCAGGCGCCCGACCGCATCGTCACGGTCCTCTCCGGACGCGATCCGCGCCACCGGCCGGACCTTCAGTTCCGGCTCGTGACGACCGACACCCTGAACGCGGCGGACGGCGCGGTGTGCTGCGCGAGCCACGTGCGGCTCGATGCCGGCGACCGCAGCTTGAACAGCCTCGGTGGCATCCTGCAGATCTCGCTGCCGCCGGCGGGCGCCTGGTTCTCGCCGCAGAGCGCCGTGGTCGCCGCCGGCGGAGACGCGGCGCGGATCACCGCGGCGAGCGCGGGCCGCTCGGTGATGCGCCTCCTCCCGCGCGAGATCCTGATCGCCGGGGGCAAGAAGATGGTGCTCGACTACCGCGGCCTGGAGGTCGGACCGGACGGTCTCCGCGGCGGCGGGAGCTGGACGGTGGCCGAACGGACGCCCGCGGTCGGCATCGTCTTCCCCGAAGCGGTCACCGCCGAGTTCCCGGACCTCACCTGCATGGCCCAGTTCCGGCTGCGCACCACCGATCTGCGCCCGCCGTTCCGCCAGGTCCTCTGGACCGCGGGCGGCGTGGTGGCCAATCCGCGGGCGCGCAGCACGCCGATCATCTTCGAGGTGCGCGGCGCCCGGCCGCGCCAGGTGCTCCACCGCCAGGTCCGGGTGCAGGTCACGGACGCGGACGGCCTCACGGCCCTGGCGCAGGAGACCGTCGCGGTCCGGGTGACCTGGAACGAATTCGAGGCGTCCCGCTCCAGGGTCGGATCGCCGGGGCAGATCGCGGCGGCGTAGGACAGGCTATCCTTCCGCTCCATGCACCCCCTGGAGCCCTCCGCTGACGAGATGCGCCGCCTGGTGCGCGAGGCCATGGACCGCATCGTCGCGCACATCGAGTCCCTGCCCGATCAACCCGCGGCCCGCGTCAAAGGCGCGTTCCGGCTCGCCAAGACCCTCGCCGAGCCGCTCCCCGAAGAGGGGACCCCGTTCCACAAGCTCCTCGACCTCCTCTTCCGCAAGGCGGTCCCGGCCTCGCTGAACGCCGCCGGCCCCGGCTATCTCGCCTACATCCCCGGCGGCGGTCTCTTCCATACGGCGGTCGCCGACCTGATCGCCGACGCGGTGAACCGCTATACGGGCGTGTACGCCGCGGCGCCGGCCCTGGTCCAGCTGGAGGCCAACGTCCTCGACTGGCTGCGGCAGATCTCCGGCTTCCCCTCGGAGGCGCGGGGGCTGCTGACCAGCGGCGGCTCGATGTCCAATTTGACCGCCCTGGTCACGGCGCGGCGGGAGCGGCTGCCGGAAGATTTCCTCAAGGGCACGCTGTATGTGTCGGACCAGACCCATCATTCAGTGCAGAAGAGCGCGATCCTCGCCGGGTTTCCGGCGGCCAACATCCGGGAGGTGCCGTCCGACGAGCGCTTCCGCATCCGACTGGACGCGCTGGAGAGCTCCATCGCGGAGGACCGTGGTCGCGGCCTGACGCCCTTTCTGGTGGTGGGCAACGCGGGGACGACCAACAGCGGGGCGGTCGATCCGCTCCCCGGGCTGGCGGAGGTCGCGCGCCGGCACGGGCTCTGGCTTCATATCGATGGCGCGTATGGCGGGTTGTTCCGGCTGACCGAGGAGGGGAAGACGATCCTGCGCGGCCTGGAGCTGGCCGATTCGGTGGTGCTCGATCCGCACAAGAGCCTCTTCCTGCCGTACGGCACGGGAGCGCTCCTGGTGCGCGACGGCGCAGCCCTGCGCCGCACGCACACGGCGGAGGCGGACTACATGCCGGCGATCCAGGACGATCCCGCCCTGTCCGATTTTTCGGAGATGGGACCCGAGCTGTCGCGCCCTTTCCGGGGTCTGCGCCTCTGGCTGCCGATCAAGCTGCTGGGGATCGCGCCCTTCCGCGACGCCCTCCAGGAGAAGCTGGACCTCGCGCGCGAGGCCGCGGAGGAGGTGCGCCGGATGCCGGGGATCGAGATGGTCGCCGAGCCCGAGCTGTCGCTCTTCGCCTTCCGGCTGGCGCGCCCGGACCTGGACGGCCCGGCGCTCGACCGGTTGAACGTGGCGTTCCTGAAGAGGATCAACGAACGGAAGAGGGTCTTCCTGACCGGCACGCGCCTGGGCGGGCGCTTCACGCTGCGGGTGTGCGTCCTGTCGTTCCGGACGCACCGCGAGCGGATGGCGATGGCGGTCGAGGATATCGCGGCCGCCATCGCTCCCTGAGCTTTACCCCTGCGGCGGCTTCTGCTCGCCCTGCGTCTGCGGCTGGCCCTGCTCTCCCTCGGCCGCGCCACCCGGCGCACCGGGCTGGTCACCTTCGGGCGGGGCGGGCTCGGCCTTGAGCAGCTCGACCTCGAAGATCAGCAGCGCGTTCGGACCGATCCCCTGGCCCGCGCCGGACTCGCCGTAGGCCAGCGCCGGCGGGATGAAGAGCTTGGCTTTCGAGCCGATCTTCATGAGCTGGAGCGCCTCGACCCAACCCGGGATCACCTGGCCCACCGTGAAGGTGGCCGGCTCATTGCGGTCGTAGGAGCTGTCGAACACCGTCCCGTCGAGAAGCGTCCCCTTGTAGTGCACCGTGACCTGGTCGGTCGGCTTCGGGTTGGGACCCGTCCCTTCCTTCAGGATCTGATACTGCAGGCCGCTGGCCGTGGTGACCACGCCCTGCTTGCCCTTGTTGGAGGCCAGGAACGCTTCCGCCTCCTGCTTGTTCTTCGCACCCGCGGCCTGCATCTTCGCCTGCTGCTTGGCCATCATCTGCTGCTGGAACTCGGTCATCGACGCCTGGATCTCCTCGTCGGTGAGGAGCCCCTTGGCGCCGCCGAGACCGTCGCGCAGACCCTTGACGATCAGGTCGGCGCTGACCGGGATCTCCTGCTGCTTCAAGTTGGAGCCCAGGTTGAAGCCGATGATGTAGCTGGCTTTGTCCTCGAGGGACTGGGGCTTGTCGCCGGGAGCCGCTTGCGCCGGAGCGGGCTGCTGGGCCGTAGGCTGCTGGGCCGCCGGCTTCTGGGCCGGCTGCTGCTGGGCGCTCGGCTGCTGCGCCGCGGCGGTGGCCGCAACGAGCAGCAGGGCGGCCAGGGAGGTGAGCTTCTTCATGTGTCTTTCTCCGAAAAGGGGTCGGTGTCCTTGCGCGGGGCGCGCGTCGTCCGCCGCGACCGCGGGATTCTACCGTTTAAGGGGGAAAACGGGGGTAGAAATTCCAGCTCCCCATAGAATGAGCGCCTCGCCATGCCCTTCTACACCGACCGAGTCCTCCCCCACCTCGTCCACTGGACCCTGCGGAGCGGCACGTTCCGCAAGCTCCGCCAGGAGTGCGTCGCGGGGCTCTCCGGGACAATCCTGGAGATCGGCTTCGGCTCGGGCCTGAACCTCCCGTGGTATCCCCGGGAGGTCGCGAAGCTCTGGTTCATCGAGCCGTCCGAGGAGGCGCGGCGCATGGCGCGGGAGGCGATCGCGGCGGCTCCCTTCCCCGTGGAGCCCCTCGGCGCGACGGCCGAGTCCATCCCCCTGCCTGACGCGTCGGTCGACGCGGCCGTCTCCACCTGGACGCTCTGCACCGTCCCGGACGTCGAGCGAGCCTTGCGGGAGATGCGGCGGGTCCTCCGGCCGGGCGGCCCCTTCCGCTTCGTCGAGCATGGCCGGTCCCCGGACGCCCGCGTGGCCCGCTGGCAGGACCGCCTGACGCCTCTCCAGAAGAGGCTCGCCGGCGGCTGCCATCTGAACCGGCCGATCGACCGGCTCATCGTAGAGGCCGGGTTCCGGCTGGACCGAATTGAGCGCTTCTACGTCCGCGGCCCGAAGGTTGGGACGTTCCTGTATGCCGGCTCCGCGAGTGGTCCCCCCGGCCAGCGATGAGCCCAAAGGCTCTCCGAGACCGCGCCTCTAGCTGGCCCGAATGGGCTCGCCCCGCTTGGCTGTCCTGACGCTGTTTCCAGAACCCCGGGTCGCCAGCCACACCCCGAGCATCCGAGAGACCGGCCGATCCAGCGGCAGCCGCATATCCTGGCCCGAGCCCTTCCCGCGTCCAGCGAAGCGCCCGGATTGCTCCAGTAGCCGTTCCACAAGCCTGCGGTATCTCAAGTGGACCAGGTCAGGAGCCGTCAGGAGTCAGCAGAGCTCGGCCGGACATCCACGACAACACTCCCCAAAGAGCGCACGTGCCGCCGCAACTCCAACACCACCGCCTCGACGATCTCCTGCGAGCCGCGGACCGAGAGGTCCGGATCGACCGTGACCTGGAGGTCGGTGAAGACCTTGTGGCCCACCCAGCGCGCGCGCACCTGGCGCACTCCCTTGACCCCTGCCACGTGCATGGCCGCGTGCTCGATCTCGCCGACGATCGCCGGCTCGATGCCATCGATCAGGCGGTTCCAGACCGCCCGCGCCGCATCCCGGACGATGAAGAGGATGGCGATCGTGATGGCGATGCCGACCAGCGGATCGACGATCGGGAAGCCGGCCCAGACACCAACGACCCCCGCCAGCACCGCGAGGCTGGTGAAGCCGTCGACCCGGGAGTGCAGACCGTCGGCCACCAGCGCCGCCGAGCCGATCTCGCGCCCGACCCGGATGCGGAACACCGCCACGGCCTCATTGCCGAGGAAACCGATCACAGCCGCCGCCGCGACCCACCCGAGATGCGTCATCGGGCGGGGGTGGAGGATCTTCAGCACCGCCTCGTAGCCGGCGACACAGGCGGAAGAGAGGATGATCAGGACGATGAGGACCCCGGCCACGTCCTCCACCTTGCCGTAGCCGTAGGTGAACCGGCGGCCGGCGCCCCGCCGCGCCAGCGCGAACGCGATCCACAGGGGGATGCTCGTCCCCGCGTCGGCGAAGTTGTGGATCGTGTCCGCGAGGAGCGCGACAGAGCTCGAAAACCAGACGATCACCACCTGGAACAGGGCCGTGAGCCCGAGGCCGACCAGGGAGACCTTGAGCGCCCAGATCCCCCGTTCGCTCGACTCCAGCGACTCATCGACCTTGTCGCCGACGTCGTGGGAGTGGCCGAACGTGCCGCGAAGCCAGCCGAGGATGCCGGCTCCGTGGGCGTGAGAGTGCCCGCCGGGGCCATGAGCGTGAGGAGGCTCACCGTGCGGATGGAGATGGTCGTGGCCGTGGCCGTGTGGAGAGTGGCTCATCCTATGCTCCCCCTTGCGGCTTCATTGTAGGGCCTGCCGGTTGAGGTTCCAAGTCGGTTGCGTGTGCCGGATGCGGGAGGTCCGGCGCTTGCGGCACGAGGCGACGGCCAAAACGCGCGGCCACGGCCGGCCATCGCCTCTCCAGCCACTCGTAAACCACCAGAAGGACGATCAGCGTCAGGATTGTCGAGCTCAGGAGCCCGCCGATGACGACCGTCGCGAGCGGTCTCTGAACCTCCGCTCCAGGGCTGGTCGAGACGGCCATGGGAATGAAGCCCACGCTCGCCACGAGAGCTGTCATCAACACGGGCCGCAGACGCACCGCGGCACCCTCGCGAACCGCTTCGCCCAGCGGTTTCCCATGGCTGCGCAACTGGTTGATGTACGAGACGAGCACGACGCCATTGAGCACGGCGACACCGAACAACGCGATGAAACCGACGGCGGCACTGAGATTGAGATGGAGGCCGCGCGCCCAGAGCGCGGCGATCCCGCCGACGAGCGCGAACGGAACGTTGAGCATGACGAGAAGTGCCTGTCGCCCGTTGCCGAAGCTGCTATAGAGGAAACCCACGATCAGCAAGAGCACGAGAGGTACGATGAACCGCAGGCGCTTCATCGCACGCTCCTGGTTCTCGAATTGCCCTCCGTAGGTGACGTAGTAGCCCTCCGGAAGACTGACGCGCCGGCCGACCTCGCGTTGCACCTCGGCGGCAAATCCGCCGAGATCGCGCCCCCGGACGTTGCTCTGGACGATGACCATCCGTTCGCCATCCTGGTGGTTGATGAGCTCCGGCCCCTGGACGACGCGGACCCGTGCGACGTGCGAGAGGCTCACGCGGCCTCCAGCCGGCGTGTCGACGAGGAGCCGGCCGATGGCCTCGGGGGTTGCCCGATAGTTCTCCGCCAGCCGGACGACGATGGGAAACCGCTTCCGCCCGTCGATCACCTCACTCGCCTGAACACCGCCGACGCCGGCCTGGACCGCGTCGCGGACATCTCCGAGACCGATGCCGTATCGCGCGAGCGCCGACCGATCGACGTCGATTTCGACCTCCATGGCGCCCGCGCTGACCTCGACCGAGACGTCCTCCGCGCCGCGCACTCCGGCGATGACGTCGCGAATCTCGCGAGCCTTCCGCTCGAGCACCGGCAAGCCGTCGCCAAAGACCTTGACGCCGAGCTCCGTCCGAACGCCGGAGATCGCCTCGTCGAGACGCATCGCCATCGGCGCGGTGAAGTTGTAATCGATCCCCGGGACCTCCGCGAGCACTTTATCCATCTTCTGGATGAGCTCGTCGAGCGATCTCGCCTGCCACTTGCTCTTTGGCTTCAGGATGACATAGACGTCTCCTGCGTAAAGCCCCATGGTTTCGGTGGCGAGCTCCGGACGCCCCATCTTGGTCACGATGCTTTTCACTTCCGGAAACTGGAGAAGCGTCCTCTCGATTTCTTGCGCGATCGCCATCCCCTGCGGCAGGGAGGTGCTCGGAAGGCGTCGCGTCTCGATGAGCAGCGATCCTTCGTCGAGCTTCGGCATGAATTCGGTGCCGAGAAATGGAACCGAACCGATAGAGACGACGAGGAGCGCCGCCGCCATGAGAACGATTCGGCCTGGATGCGCAAGGCTCCAGTCGAGCACGCGGCCATAGCGCCGGCGGACCGGCTCCAGCCACCGCGGTTCCTTGTCCTCACCTCCACGCAGGAGGATCGAGGACACGGCGGGCACGTACGTCAGCGCCAGGATCAGCGAGCCGAGGAGCGCCACGCAGACGGTGAATGCCATCGGCGCGAACATGCGGCCTTCCAAACCCTCGAGAGAAAAGATCGGCAGATAGACGGCAATGATGATGAAGACTCCGAAGAGGATCGGACGGCCGACTTCGAAAGCCGCGGTCTGGATGATGTGGCGCCGCTCACGGCCGGTGACGGCGCCGGCATGACCGAGCCGGCGGACGAAGTTCTCGACCATGAAGACCGCTCCGTCGACGATCAGGCCGAAGTCGATGGCGCCCAGGCTCATCAGGTTTGCCGAGACCCCGAACTGCCGCATCAGAAGGAAGGCGAAGAGGAGCGACAGCGGAATGACCGATGCGGTGATGAGCGACGCGCGGATGTCCCGCAGGAAGAGAAAGAGAATGAGGACCACCAGAAGCCCGCCTTCGAGGAGGTTCCGGAACACCGTCGCGGTCGTGCGGTCCACGACCTCTCCCTGATTATAGAAAGGCCGGATCGTCACCCCTTTCGGGAGCAGCGGCTTCAGCTCCGCCAGCCTTTCCTGGACGCGGCTGACGACCTCCTTCCCATTCGATCCCTTCAGCATGACGATCATGCCGGAGAGCGTCTCGCCTTTGGCGTCGCGCGAGACGGCGCCTTCGCGCGGCATCGGACCGATCACGACCTCGGCGATGTCGTGGACGTGGATGGGCGTCCCGCCATCGCGCGTCGCCACCACCACGTCACCGATCTCCGCCGCGGTGAGCAGCCGCCCTACGCCGCGAACGGTGAACCGCTCGCCCCGGTCTTCGATGTAGCCGGCGCCGAAATTGCCGTTGTTCTCGGCGATCGCCGTCTCGAGATCGCGCAGGCTGAGGTCGTACCCGGCGAGCTTGTTGGGGTCCGCTCTCACGTGGAACTGTTGCACCATGCCACCCCAGGAGTTCACGTCGGCGACCCCGGGAATCGTGCGCAGGATCGGCTTGATGGTGTACTCCTGGATGTTCTTCAGCTCCATCAGGGAATGCGTGTCGGACTCGATGAGGTATTGGAAAACCTCGCCCATGGGCGTCGCCGGCGGACCGAGCGCCGGCTGGTAGCCGGCAGGCAGCGACGACACGGCGTCCTGCATCCGCTGCTGCACCTGGGCGCGGGCGAAGTACATGTCGACGTCGTCATCGTAGGAGACCGTCACGACGGAGATTCCGGCCTTCGAGATGGACCGCACGCCCTGCGTCCGCGGCAGGCCCATCATCGCGGTTTCCATCGGATAGCTGACGAGGTTTTCCACTTCCGTGGGTGAGAGGCCGGGAGCGACGGTGATGACCTGGACCTGATTGGGAGTCAGGTCCGGAAATGCATCGAAGTTGAGGTGGGCGAACGCCCAGCCGCCGGCGACTACGAGGAGGAGCGCGGCGGCAATGACCGCGACGCGGTAGCGGAGAGCGGCATGAAGCAGCTTTTCGATCATTGGATCACCCCTCGACCGGCATCTTGGCGCGTTCAAAAAGGGACTTGACGGCGAAGGCACCCCGGACGACGACGTTGTCGTTGGGCCGGATGCCTCCGACGATCAGAGTCCGTTCGCCGGTTTTTCCGCCGATCTGCACACGGCGGCGTTCCAGCCGCGCCCCGCCTCCGTTCTCCGGAGTCGCGACGAACACGGCCGGTTGCTCGTCGACGAGGACCACGGCGCCATCGGGGACCGCAACGGCATCCGTTTTTGCGCCGACCTCGAGGAGGACCGTGGTGAACATGTGGGGGCGGAGCTTGCCGCCCGGGTTGGCGACCGTCGCGCGGACAGGAACCGTGCGTGTCTGCGGATCCAGACCGCCGCCAAGGCTGTCGACGCGAGCTTCGAACGTCTCGCCGGGCAGCGCCGCGACACTAAAGCGGACGGATTGCCCCGTGCGGAGCGCGTTGGCGGCGCGATCGGGAGCCGCGATCTTCAACCACAACGTGCTGATGTCGCTGACCGTCACGAGCGGGGTGCCTGCCTGGACCACCGCGCCGGGTGTCACCTCGCGCGTCAGCACGAGCCCGGAGTGTGGCGCGCGGATCGACATTTGACCCGTGGACGGGCTGACGCCGAGCTGCTCGATCGCCCCTCGTGCCCGCGCGACTTCCGCCTCCGCCTGCGCGAGCGCGGCCTGCGCCAGCTCCTCATCGGCCAGGGCGCGGTCGAGATCCTGCCGCGCTCCCGCCTTCGCGGCGAGGAGCCGCTCCGCCCGCTCCCTCGCCGTTTTCGCGTAGGCGAGCGCGGCACGGCGCGAGCTGACTTCCGCCCGAGCCTTCGCGAGGTCGGCGAGGGCGGCGCTCGCATTGGGGCTTTGCAGCTCGACGAGAGATCGTCCGCGGGCCACCTGGTCGCCCACGGCGACAGTGACCCGGAGGACACGTCCCTCGGTCGGTGCACCGAGCTGGGCCGTACGGTCTTCATTCGGCAGCAGCTCCCCGGGAATCTCGAGCGAGGGCGCCATCTCTTCGGATTCCGCACGCGCCCAGGCGACGCCGCCATGCTGCACCTGGGCCGCCGTCATATGAATGGACGTCGGATCACCTTCCGGCCGGGGAGTCTCGCCGGCTTCCTTCTCGGGGGAGGAGCAGGCGAGCACAAAAAGAGCGCAGAGAGCGCTGACAGCGCTGACAGGGACAAGGGGCTTCATCGAGGGCCTCCATACAAGGAATTGACAACGGTCACCGGATCGTCCGCGCCGACGGCCTCCTCGATCGCGAGGACTCCCTGCTCGCGTGCGAGGAGGGCCTGGTAGTAGGTCTGCCGGAGATCGCTCGAGGCGCGCGCCGCATCGAGCACCTGCACCAGCGTCCCGGCGCCCTCGCGATAGGCGGCGAGCGCAATCTGACGCGACTCCTCGGCGCGGGAGAGCAGGCCGGGGGAAAGCGCCGCCAACTGAGCCGTGAGGATCTCCATGGCACGCCGCGCCGCTTCGACACGTGAGGTGATGCGCCGTTCGGTCCATTCGAGATCGTGCTCCGCGGCGATTCGATCGGCGGCTGCGCGCGCGATCTCCCCGCGATTGCGATCGAAGAGCGGAATCGGCAGGCTGATGCCCGCGACGAGGGTCGTCTCGTCACCGGACCTCTTGGTGCCGAGAGTCGCGCCGAGCTGCCGCACGCGGAGCGTCCGTTGGTAGGTTTCGGCGGCGCGCGCTGCATCGAGCCGGGCTCTTGCCGCAGCCAGCTCCGGCTGCTGCGCGCGTGCCCGCTCCACGAGCTCCGCAAGCTGTGGCGTGCCGTTCACCGCAAGCGGGCCGGCTTCGACGACCACGCGCTGCGTGACCGGCTGAGCCGGGGCGGCTGCGGTGGGGACGAACTGCCGCAGCTCCGCCCAGGCGCGCGCGAGCTCGGCTCGGGCGAGGGCCTCGTCGATCGCCGCGCGGTCGACCTCCGTCTGCACGCGCAGGAGCTCTCCTTCGGCCGTGGCGCCTTCGGCGACCCGCGTCTCGTTGTAGGTCCGCAACTCCTCGAGGCCCTGGCGAAGGTCGACCGCGGCATCGACGACGCTTTGCGCGACGGCGACGCGTTCGAAGGCGCGTGCCGCCTCGAGGGCCACCAGCCAGCGTGCGCTGCGCAGCTCGGCTTCGGCAGCGCGGATCCCTTCGTCGGCGATCCGCGTCCGCGGGCCGCGTTGGTAGAGGAACTCGAGCGGCAGCGTCACATACGTCGACGTCTCTCGATCGAGACCGCGCGACGATCGGCCGGGAAGCGCCAGGTTCTCGATCCAGAGGGTGGCGAGCGGATCGGGAATCGTTCGCGCCGTGAGGCGCGACGCCTCGGCCGCCTGCAGGCGGGCGCGTGCCGCTTCGACGAGGGGAGTCGCGCTGACGGCGGTCCGGATGACGTCATGGAATCGAAGCGCCTCCTGCGCCGCGAGTGCCGCCGGCGCAAAGAGGAGCAGGAAGGCGATCCGTGCACGTTGCATGTCGGCTCCGTTCGGCAAAGACGAATGAACACGAGTTTGTGGCGCCCGATGGCGCCCGAAGACACTCACGGCGGGCCGCGGCCTCACGCCGCGGGGATCAAATCAGCAGGGTGCAGAGGAGATGCAGGACCGGCGGCCTGGAGCCGGCAAGCCGGGGAAGCTGCCAGACGGGGCCCCTGGCAAGCAACGGAAAAGAGAGCTCGCCGGCAGAAGTCCCTGGGTGGGGGGCTGCCGAAACCTCAGAGGCCTGTGGCGCTCTGTGGCGGAGCGGAGGGGCGGGCAGGAGGCGATGCTCGTGGTCTGGGGCTCCCTCCTCATGGTGGTGCCCGTGGACCAGGACCTCCGCAGACCTGGCCGAATGCGCCGCGTGCTCCTGAGGCTGAAGGACATGCGCTCCCAGCCCGAGCAGTTGCGGAATCCCCGCAAGGGCAAGGAGGAAAAGAGAGACGGCGAGTCGCTTCCAGAGCAGCACGCCGGGATTGTATGCATCCTGCCCCGTGAGGTCAACCGGCGCGGGCGGAGCTGCGCGCCCGGACCCATGTGACCACCCCGCTCAGGAGCAGTAGCAGCCCGAAAATGCAGATGATCGTCGGCCCTGTAGGCAGGTCCAGGCTCTCCCACTGGGTGGAGAGGAGCAAGCCGCTGATTCCGGCCGTGAACGCGACCACCCAGCCGATGGCCAGACGCGCGGCGGTCCGCGAAGACAATAACGCTGCGCACACCGCCGGCACGATGAGATACGAGAACACGAGGTAGACCCCGGCGATGCGCACGAAGCTGGTGACCACCAGGCCGAAGGTCGCATAGAAGACGAAGTCCCAGAGCCGTACGCGAATCCCCTGGCGCACCGCCTCCTCCGGCTCGAAGGAGATCATGTGGAAGCGCCGGCGAAGCACGAAGTGAAGAGCGCCGACGAGCACGTAGAGCGCCAGCGTCCGCAGCACTTCCAAACGGGAGACGAGCAGGAGGTTGCCCACCAGCAGGTTCTTGATCTCCTCGTCGCCCGCGGCGGTCCGGCTCAGCACCAGGGTGGCGGCCGCAGCCGCGACGATGTAGATGATGCCGA
This sequence comes from Thermoanaerobaculia bacterium, assembly GCA_035264905.1. Lineage (GTDB taxonomy): Bacteria > Acidobacteriota > Thermoanaerobaculia > Multivoradales > UBA5704 > UBA5704. The sequence continues at coordinate 12,530 of DATFPH010000270.1, read as the reverse complement.
TGATCGCCTCGTGGGGGACGCGAGGGTGGCGGAAGCGGGTCAGCGAGAAGAGCGCGGCGCCGCCGATCGTGAAGAGGACGGCGAGCGCGTAAGGCAAGGTGCCGTGCCCGGGGTCGGCCCCGAACAGCACCGCGACTGCGATGCCCAGGGCGGCGATCTGCGCCAGCGCGAGATCCACGAAGATGATGCCGCGCCCCACCACGTGCAGGCCGAAGTAGACGAGAGCCGTCGGCAGCAGGATCAGCCCGACGAGCGGCCACAACCAAAGCGTCAGCAGGTTCATCGTGTCCCCCTCCTCAGGTTTTCGCCAGCGCCTGAGCGACGCGCTGGACAACGACATCGATCAATTGCAGGTATGTCGATGTGCCGGGCAAGCCGCCCGGGAACTGGCAGACTTCCACCACCATGGCGTCATTGCGGGAGGCGACGGCCACGGCGGTCTTGCGGGGCTGATAGGGCTCGACCAGGAGCACGCGGATCTTCTCGTCTTGCATCTTCTGGATCACTTTGGCCAGGTGCGGCGGCGAAGGCGGGATCCCGGGCTTGGGCTCCAGGAAGGTGTCCGCCCGCAGACCGAAACGGCGCCCGAAGTAGCGCCAGGTCGGGTGATAGGTCACGATCTGGCGACCGCGAAATGGGGCGAGCAGGGCAGTCCACTCTTTCATCTTGCCGTCGAGCTCGGCCGAAAAACGTGCGAGATTGGCGTTGTACGTCGGGCCTCCGCCCGGGTCGAGCTGGCCGAGCACCCGTGCAACATGCTGCGCGACCGTTTTCGAGTTGAGGGGATCGAGCATGAAGTGCGGGTTCCCCGCCACGTGGGTGTCGCCCTTGGAGCGGTCGGCGGCGAGCGGGATGTCGAGCAACTGAATGCCCTCCGAGGCGACGATGCGGCCGGGCGCACCAGCCAGGATCTTGGGGTTGCGGGCGCCGTCGAGCAGCGGCGGCAACCAGCCGATCTCCAGCTCGGCGCCCCCCTCGATGAGCACGTCGGCGCGGTTGAGGGCGACGATCTGACTGGGGCGGGCGTCGACGAAGTGGGGGTCTTCGGTCGGCTTCGCAATGGTGGTCACGGAAACCCGGTTGCCACCGATCTCCGTGGCCAGGGATCCATATTCGCCGGTGGTGGCGACGACGCGGAGCGCGGCGGAGGCGGGCAATGCCGCTGCGAGAAGGGTGGCGGCGCAGACGATAGGAATGAGTTTCATGGAGTTGGCCTTTCTTAGAATTTGTGGGCGGCGTGCGCCCCGAGCAGGAACTCGAGCTGCAACCACAACGAGTGCTCGTCCTGCTGCAATGTATCGCCGCGGTCGAAGTTGTACTGCAGGCGAAGCTTCGAGTACTCGGTGGGAAACCAGGTGAAGGCCGGGGAGAGGCGCCAGCGAGCGCCCAGGGCGGGATCGCGAGGTTCGCCGGAATCACCACCCACCCGGTCGATCCGCAGCGCGACGACCTTGCGCGCGCGATATCCCCAATTCGCCTGGAGGTAACCACCCCAGTCGCTGAAGCTCGCCGCCGGGAGGTCCTCCGTGGCCCCCACGGTGGCGCCGCGGCGCATCACCTCGGCTTGCACCTTGACGAAGGGGAATCCCTGGAACGCGTTGACCGGCTTCCACTTCCAGAAGCCGTCGAGACCGTAGATGCGGGTGCGGGCGGAGCTGCCGGTACCGTTGGGACCGAGGGCGGCCGAGGCGCCCAACAGGATGGTCTGGGTGTCGCTGAGGTCGAAGGAGGCCGAGTACCGCGGCACGACGAGCAGGTCGGAGAAGCTCGCCACCGGGCGCTCACCGGTCTCGCGACCGAAGAGCGTCTCGCCGGGCGTGCCGCGGAAGCTCGTGACCGTTTCTCCCTGGCTGTTCTGAACGGTCAGGAAGGCTTCGGAGTAGAACTCGCTCGGCAGCAGCCAGGAGAGCCGCAAGCCGGTCGAGCGCAGGCCGTCAGGGCCGAAGAAGCGCCCGTTCACCAGCGGTTGATCGACGAAATCCCACGCGTGCGGGTGGGTCGGGTTGAGCCGGCCGAACTCGGTGAAGAACTGCCCCGCCTTCGCCTGCAGCCGATAGGGCAGCGACGTCGTCGTGACATACGCCTCTTCGAGCTCGACCTGGGTCTCGCCTTCGGGCGTGATCTGGAAGATGAGGTTGGCCTGACCGCGGAAGTAGGGGTCTACCGCGCCCTCGAAGACGGTCTCGACGTTCTGCACCGTGAACCCCCGCTGGGCGGGGTCGTGGCCGCCGACCTCCAAAGCCCCGACGTCTCCCGCCGTCGAAGTGCCGGCGGCGACGAGCCCATCGAGCGACAGGTTGAGGAAGTTCTTGCCCCCCGCGGCCGATACGATGGTCAACGGCGGAGGCTCCTCCGTGGGCGCGGGCTCGGCCGGCGGTACCGGCGGGGAGTCAGCCGGTGGTGGCGCCTGGGCGGCGGCGGGCTCGGCCGGCGGAGCTTCAGGCGGCGGCGTCACTTCCGCGGTCGCGGGCGGCGCGGGTGCCTGTCCCTCCGTCGGTTCGAGATCGGCGAGGCGCCTTTCCAGAGCGGAGATCGTCTGCTTCAGCTCCTCGATCTCCTGCCGCAGCCCGGCCACGGAGGTGTCCGGCGTCTCCTGGGCCCGCGTGGTTGCGGGAACGAGCAGGCAGAGAGCCATGCAGGCTCCGGTCATCCAAGAGCGGGCGCGAGCCGCCCGTGAATCGGTCGACATGGTGTCCTCTCCTCGAACGTCTCCAGCACCCGAAGCGCCGGAGGGATGGAGTCATCCAGCTCGGATGGCCCGCGCCTACGCGGAGCGGGCCGGCTACGCGGACGGAGAGGCGACCGGAGGAGCCCGGGCCGGGCCGGGAAGGGAGGGCTTTGCGGACGAGACCTTGGCGACCAGCGCGGCGACGTGTCCGGCTGGCGGCAGCAGCAGCAGCGGGGCCGGCGGACGGCCCATGATGGTGCTGCTCCCGAGTTGCAGCAGGCAGGCGGTGCAGCCTGGATGGACTTTGATCTCCGCGCCTTCCAGGTGCACCGGGAGCTCGGGATGGACGGCGGTCTCGGCGACCTCTACGTGGGAGATCACTCCCGCCAGATCCACCGTCACGTCGTGCGGCGCCATCATGCCGGCCACCAGGGCCAAGCCGGCCAGAAAAGCGAGGAGCGGCCGCCGCCAGGTATCAGGCGCCATGGCCCGCGAGCGCCAAGGGCGCGGGGAGGAGGAACGCGGTCGCGAGCTTCTTCCAATCCGCCACGGGGGGGATTGTGCCTGATCCGGCAGAGCGGCGTCAAATACGGCGGCTATGCCGGTTTGATTCGAATGTGGCGAAAGGCCACCCTCTCGCTGTGCGCCTGGACACCGATGTAGCCGGAGGAGTTATCCGGCGTGGGCGCCAGGCCGCGGTTCTGGTACTTGCCGGCCGGCTTGTCGAAGGTCGTGACCTCCTGGAAAGTCGTCGGCTGGCCGTCCTTGACCTCCCCGAGCCGCACGGTGTATTTGTCACCGGCCACCGCGATCTCGAGCTCATACCACTTCCTCGGCTGAAGGATGGGGCCGGGAGTGTAACTCTGCTCCCTTGGTTCGCCGCCCTGCCCCGTGGGGATATCGTAGAGGGCGCCGGTCCGGTGCTTCTCCGCGAATACGTCCTTGCCCTGCTCGTCGATCTGCACCTCGAAGCCAGTCACCGCCGCCACCCACGCCGGATTCCCCTGCGCCTTCGGCTCCTGCTGGTTCACGTCCGCCCACTTCGTGTGCGGGTAGCGGAAACGCAGGAAGACGCCGGAGTTGCCGACGGCCTTGCCGAACTGGTCCACCGGCCCGGGCAGGCGGAGCTGCAAGCGGAGGACGTAGTCGCCGAACCTGCCCGCCGCATAGAAGAAGACCGAGTGATCTCCCGAAGGCTGGGCGATGAGCAAGCCGCCCTGGAGCGCGAAGGCGCCCGGCCCGGCGAGCTTCCAGCGTTGAAAGGTTTTCTCCGTCCCGTCGAAAAGGGCGGTGAAACCCGGCTCGAGGGCAGGCGTCGCCGCGTGCGTCGCGATCTTGTCCGCGGTGCGGCGCGCCAGTGCGACGCCCGAAAGCATCGGGTTGGGCGAGCCCATCGTCGGCAGGAGCGCCGGGCCGACCGCGTAAAGGTTTTCGGTTTCCCAGATCCTGCCGGTCTCGTCGGTGACGGACGACTCCTGTTTCTCGCCCATCCAGAGCGTACCCGACTCGTGGTGCGTCGAGCTGAGCGTGTCGCGGCGCAGGTCGGTGATGGGCGTATCCTTCTGCCAGTGAGAGTTGCCCGGCTCGTTCGGACGCGAGAGATACTCCACGGCACCGCCGTCTGCGAAGATCGAGGCCAGCTCTTCGCAAGCCTTGTCCATCGCGGCCCACAAGTCGTTCTCCTTGGTGCGTCTCTGGTCGTTGGGGTCGGTCACGCGCGGATCGTTCGGGTCCGACCAGTTCGTTTCGAGACGCACCATCGCGCGGGGTACGCCGTTCCCGTCCGCCGGCCCCGCCGTGATGCGGTTCTGCGGATTGGAGGAAGTTTTGTCGCCGACCATCTCGCCGATGCCGCGCAGCGTGATGACGACCCACTTGTCGTTCAAGTCTTGGAACTGGTCCAGATCATCGATGTTGGGGATCTTCTTGAACAGCTCGGCCTCGGAGTTCATCCCCAGCTCCCCCACTCCCGAAGCCGTGATCTGGACGTGATAATGCCCCTTCGTGCCATCGGCGTGGGTGTGGATGCCCTTCACGAAGAGCGCCGAGATCTGGAGCTCCTGGAGGAGCTGTTTCTTCACCGGGTCCGCTTCCTTGTTCGGGTCCAGCGCGTCGCCGAAGGCGGAGCGCAGGACGCGAAGCGTCAGGTTGGAGCGGAGATGCGCCATCAGATTCCTGCCGATGAGCTTCTTCTCCGGCACGGTGTTCAGGGCCAGACGCGTGTTTTCGATGGTCCCGAGGGCGAGGAAGACCTTGCCGCCGGCGGGAACGTCGATCTGGCGCTCGACGCCCTGAGACTTGACGAAGATGCGCGAGACGCGATTCCCGGTGCGCTCCAGCCGCGTCACATAACAGTTGTCCACGAGCATCAGGCGCTTCTTCGTGTTCTGCACCTCGGGGGTTGTGGGCCCGGCCGCGGCCTCGGCCTCCGATTGCGCGACGCGCAACGCGCGGAAGAGCAGTTGCACGCCGCTGAACTTGTTCAGGGAGAAGAAGCCGGGGCGCGGCGACGAGGAAGAGACGGCGAGCGGCGCCTCGAGCTCCTCCTTGCTGTTCAGCGCCCCGCGGTTGCCCGTCAACACGTCCCCCGCGCCCGCCGGCCTGGTCTTCAGACCTTTGAAGAGCTGATTCCTCATCGCCTCGTGCAGCGGACCGAAGACGAACTCATTGGTCGTGTCCGTCCCGATCTGCCGCGCCGCGGTGTCGAGGTACGACTCCTTGGGATTGGCGGGGGGGAGCACCGGCGTCATCAAGTCTTGACGGACGTTGGCAGGCCAGGAGGGATCTGCCACTTCGGAGTCGATGAGGTAGGGCGACCAGCCGCCCCAGAAGACGGAGCGCCCGCCGATGCAGAAGGCAAGCCCCGGGAAACCCTGGTTGAAGCTCGCCGGACTGTCCGACAGCCAGGGCTGGCCCCAGACGGTTCCGGGGTTGCCCTTCCCCGGCGGGCTGAAATCCGGCGGGAGGTTCTGCACGTGCTCTTGCAGCGCGAGCGGCCCGGCCTCCAGCACGAGGATGCGATGAGCATGAGTGCGGTCGAGGTTGAACAGCCGGGCCGTGATCACCGCCCCGAAGCTCCCGCCCCCGATCACGATGTAATCGAAGGGGCGCGCATCCTCCTGGCCAGCCAGGCTCGTGTTCATGCTGTCCAGAGCCTCGTCCAACGTATTGCATGCGTACCGGCCCGGGACGTCGAGAGTGAAAGTGGTATCCTGCGGGATCTTGATGGTGACCATTGCTGTCTCCTGATGTGGCGCCTCTGGCAACTCAGCTCCGCGGCACTGCGCGATAGTTGCTTAGGCGACAGAAGTTCAGAAATTGTTACTCGCCCGGACGGGCACGCTTGTGATGGAATCGTGTCCGGTCATGCGCTGCGCTCTCCGTTCCGCGATCCTCCTGGGCTGGCTTGTCCCGGCCGCGGCTCTGCCCGCGCTTTCGGCGAGCCCTCCGGGAGCCGTGGTCGCCGCCGCGCCCGCCTCCAGCCTGGTCGTCCTCGACGGCTCCCTCGACGAGCCCGCATGGGAGTACGCGGGCATCATTCCCGATCTGACACAGCAGGAGCCCGAGCCCGGCAGGCCCACACCGTTCGACGCGACCCGCATCTCCGTCCTCACCGACGGCGTGACCCTCTACGTCGGCATCGTCTGCCCCGACCCGGAGCCGGAGAAAATTGCGGTCCATACACTCCAGCGCGACGCCGAGATGGACGGAGACGACACGCTCGCCTTCGTCCTCGACACCTTCGGAGACGGACGCACGGGCTATCTTTTCCGGGTCAACGCAGGAGGCGCCCGCCAGGACGGCCTGATCTCGGGGAAGGAGGGGGTCTCGCTCGATTGGGACGGCCTCTGGGACGCCCGGGTCCGCCGCACCGCCCTCGGCTGGACGGCCGAAATCGCCATCTCGGCGCGCAGCCTCCGCTTTCGCCCCGGCCTCGAGCGTTGGGGATTCAACGTCGAGCGGACCGTGGCCCGCGACCGGCTCACCCTCCGCTGGGCGGCTATCAGCCGCGACGCCCGGCTGGAAGACCTGCAGCGGGCGGGGACGCTGGCCGGTGTGGCCGGGCTGCGCCAAGGCCTTGGGCTCTCCTTCGTCCCCTATGCCCTCGGCCGCTCCGACGACCGGCGAGACGCCCCGGAGACCCGGCGCGAGGGTGAGACGGGCTTCGATCTGTCCTACAACCTGACGCCGGAGCTCGGAGCCGTGCTCACGGTGAACACCGATTTCGCCGAGACCGAAGTGGACACCCGGCAGATCAATCTCACCCGCTTCCCCCTCTTTTTCCCGGAGAAGCGCTCCTTCTTTCTCGAAGGTTCGAACCTCTTCGCGTTCGGCTCCGGGATCGAGGAAGACTTCATCCCCTTCTATTCGCGACGCGTCGGGCTCGTCCGCGGCCGGGTGGTCCCCCTCGACGCCGGCTTGAAGCTGCTCGGCCGCGCCGGCCGCTGGTCCATCGCGGCCCTGGACGCCGAGACGGGCGACTCCTCCGCGGCCCGCGCGACGAACCTGTTCGCCGGACGGGCCACCTATGACCTCGGCGAGCACCTGAGAGTCGGCGCGCTCGCCACCCGCGGCGATCCGGACGGCGAGGAGGAGAACGCGCTGGCCGGCCTCGATGCCCTCTGGCAGACCTCTTCTTTCCGGGGGGACAAGAATCTCGCATTCGGAGCGTGGGCGGCGCAGAGCGACGGCGACCTCGACCCCGGGCAGCGCAGCGGCTGGGGGTTCAAGGCCGACTATCCGAACGACCTCTGGGACGTGTTCCTGACGTACCGGGAATTCGGGGATGCCCTGGAGCCCGCCCTCGGCTTCCTCCCGCGCCCCGGCACGCGCCAGGCCGAGGGCGGAGGCTCCTTCCAACCGCGGCCGGGCGACGCCGGACCCTTTTCCTGGGTGCGTCAGTTCTTCTTCGAGCTGTTCCTGTCGCGGGTGGACCGTCTGGACGGCACGACCGAGAGCTGGCGCGTGTTCACCGCGCCCTGGAACGCCGTCACCCGCTCGGGCGAGCACCTGGAAGCCAACTGGGCGCCCGAGTTCGAGCGCTTGGACGAGCCCTTCGAGGTCGCCGCAGGGGTGGTGATCCCGCCCGGCGAATACCAGTTCACGCGCTGGCGCGTCGAGGGGCAGTCCGCCAGATCGCGCCCCTGGCGGGTGGGCTCCACCGTCTGGTTCGGGGACTTCTTCGACGGTCGCCTCACCCAATGGGAATCCTTCGTCTACTGGACGTTCGGACCGGGGCGCCTGCGCCTGGAGCTCGCCGCGGAAAACAACTTCGGCGACCTGCCGCAGGGAGACTTCGTCCAGCGCCTCTGGCAGTGGAAGACCGTCTACGCCGCGAGCCCCGATCTGGTGGTCTCTCTCTTCACGCAATACGACTCGGAGTCGCGCGGCCTCGGCCTCAACTCCCGCCTGCGCTGGACGATCCGGCCCGGCCGGGACCTCTTCCTGGTCTGGAACCGCAACTGGCAGCGAACCCTCGACCCGGGCTACCGGCTGGAGCTGGATTCGGATCAAATCGTGGTGAAGCTCCGCTGGACGACGCTCTGGTAGGGCTCAAGGTTCGGTCCACTGAAGCACTGCGAAATCGAGTCTCCTCGTCCGTCTCATGGTGAATGGGAGGTCGTGAAATGACGAGCTTTACCCGCTTCGATGCCGAGCAATCGGCCCTGCTCGAGGAAATCGGCGAAGCGCTCCTGCGGCGACAGAACGGAGCGCCTCTGAGTCTAAGAGAGTTGGGGGCGATCCCATTTCTGGAACGTCTTCTCGCCGAGACTTCCGGCGACGCCGACTTGATCGCCCACTTCGAAAAGGTCGTCCAGGACCCCCTCCGCTCCTGCCCCATTCAGGAAGTGCGGGACTGGCGCGCTCGCCGCGGTTTGGATCCCGAAGCCAAATTCGACATTGTGACCAGCGAGAACCTGATGAGGGCAGGCGAAGACCAGCCGATCTCCCGGGCCGTCTTTTATGTCGAGTATATTCCGCTGCTCGTCCAAGCCGCCCGCGCGGCGAAGAAGGCTCCCGGGTATGACTCTGCGATCTTTGCGAAAGAATTGTCAAAGAATGAATCTAAGTTCTGGCCCAGCAGCTCGCAGAAGTCCGCCTTCTTGATCAAGCGGCTCCTGGAAGATTTACTGTATGCCCTCATGGGCATGCAGAACCCAATCGATGAGACTCGGCGTTCCGCCTTTCTCACGAAGCTTGGTGAGTTGCGCCGGGTAGGCAACAAATTCGAGCCCCGCCACGCAGAAGCTGCCGTGGATGCCTTCCGGAAGGCCCTCGATGAGGCTTCGCAGTCCCCGAGAGAGGAGCTGGAAGAGGTACCTTTGTCGGTGCCGGAAGTTTCTCTTTCCATCGGCAACCCGCCGCTGACCACCAAACGCGAGCACCTGGACCTGTAGGGCCGGAGGTAACCGATGGAGACTACAGATTTCGTCGTCGTCGGCAGCAGCGGTGGAGGAGGAACGATCGCATGGCTGCTTGCCAAGGCCGGCTACAAAGTCGTCGTTCTCGAGCTGGGCACGGATTGGGCCAGGCCGCTGGAAGATGAGACCCTCCGTTACGATCCCGACAGACCGGGCAAGCCTCTTCCGAACGAGGATCTCCGTTACAACCCCCTCCCTCACGACGAGTACCGTTTCCGGGTCGAGAGGCCGGAATGGAAACGGCGGCCGCGTGGCGATTACAACACCTACCGGAGCAACGAGTTTGAGAAGGCCAGTCCTTTTGGAGCCGGTTGGACCGCGTCCATGCTGGGAGGAGGCTCCGTTATTTGGGGAGCGTGGTGCTTCCGGGCTCTTCCGATCGATTTTCGGTTGGCCACTCATTTCAAGGAGACCGGGCAGGCGGAGATTCTTCGGAACGAGGGATACACCATTCCCGATTGGCCCATCGCATACAGTGAGATGGAGCCGTTTTACAACGTGGCGGAGACACTCCTCGCAGTGTCCGGCAACCGTGAACCCCTGAACGAAGCGATTCGCCAGACCCGCTGGTTCGAGCGCTTTGGCGGGATGCCGCATTTCCAACAGAGTGCGACGGAGTGGTTTCCCCGGTTTCCATTCCCCTGTCCTGAGTATCCGTTGACACCCGCCGGCTTCGCCGTCGAACGTGGCTTTCGGGAGATCAACTGGAAATCCGCACGCCTGCCCAGCGGCATGGTCGCCCCTGGATCGAGCGGTTACAGCACCCGGGAAGCCATCGGAAAGGCCCTCGATCAATGGGGAGCTGATAGGCCGGAATTCTGGGACCGGAGTGCAGATACGATCTGGTCGGACCGCATTCGCGACGCCTGCAACATGTGCGGCTTCTGCGGTGAGTATCTCTGCTGGGGCAAGAACGGTCCCAAATCGGGATCGCGCGCGAGCAGCCTCAAAGAGCTGCGGGATCTTCCCAACGCGGAGGTAGTCACCAACGCAAAGGCCTATGAAGTCGTCTACGATGAACGGACTCGGCGCGCTACGGGAGTCCGTTATCTGGACATCTCGGATCCCGATCGGCCGCGCGCCGTCTTCCAGCCCGCCCGCTTCGTGATCGTCTCGTGCGGGGCGGTCCAATCAGCGCGTCTGTTGCGCATGTCGGGACCGCCGGCTGGGCTCGGCAACCGCTACGACCAGCTCGGGCGCTACATTACTTTCCACCTTTTCGGCCTCGGTACGGCTTGCACGCTTCCCCCCAAGTTTCAAGGGGCTCTTCATGGTCATCTCGGGCACACTGGCAACGTCGTGAGCTTCGACCCTTACTTCCTGGAAGATAAGGAGACCGGCTTTTGGTGGAAAGGGGCCACCGCTGTCAGCGCTGCCAAGAAAAATCCACTGGAAAACGCGACAGGCGCAGTCCGCAAAGATCTCATCCATGACGGTCTGCTCGATAACCTGGAAGCCTACAACCGCACCATGGAGATTCGCCTCACGGGAGACGATCTGCCGATGGCCAGCAACCGGGTAGATCTGGACCCTAGCCATGTCGACGAATATGGCCTTCCCGTGGCACGGATCACACGAGGCTTCGGGCCAGCCGAACGACGCATGTTCAAGCTCTCCCTCAAAGCGTTGGAAGATGTCTGGCGGCCCTATACGGCTCTCCCGTTGACCAAAACTAAATCGTCTGAGGGAAATCCCACGCTGATCGGGGATCATCAGATGGGGACCTGCCGGATGGGAGATGATCCCACACAATCAGTCCTCGACCGTTTCTGCCGCTTGCACGAGTTGCCCAACGTTTTCGTTGTGGATTCCAGCTTCATGCCGACCGGACTCGGTCTCAATCCGATGGTCACCGTCGTCGCGAACGCGCTACGCGTCGGCACATGGCTAGTGGAAGAGCTCAAGAAAGGGAATGACCTCGAGCGCCCGCTAAGGCCATAGGCGCTTGCTGGACCCTCCTTTGGGCGGAGGCGCCCCCTCTCCCGGGCGGGCGTGAGTGCGGTGGGAGAGGGGGAAGAGGGGTGAGGGTCTTTGGGAGGAGGGAAGCCTCCGCCGTGATGACTTTGACGGGACCTTGGTCTTTCAAGGGGTTAGCGGATCCGCCGCCACCTGGCCGAAGCTGATCAAGAAAAGCCCGCAGCAGCTCCGACCGAGGCGCCTGAAGGAAGGCGCTGAGCGGCCCCGCCTCCTCGACCTCTCCCTCCCGCAGCACTACCGCCGCGCGGCAGAGCGGCGCTGCTTCCAGCGCGCGGGAAGCCGACCAGGTGGTCGTCAGCTCCGCTGGACCACGCTCTGGTAGTCCTGGCTCCTTCCTCCGCAGAACGTCGACTCATTCCTGGCTCCTCGTTATGCCCCTTCGTCACGGCGCGGGGTCTGCGGGCTCCGGAACGGCATGGCGAGCAGCCCCGAGGTCGTCTGCACCAAGGGATGGTCGAAACCGTCGAGCCCGCAGACCACGGTCGTCCCGCGCCAGGACGGCGTATAGGTGCCGAATAGCCGATCGAACCACGAAAAAATGTTGCCATAGTTGCTGTCGGTCTCTCGCACGTCGCGCGAGTGATGGATCTTGTGCAGGTTGGGCCAGGTCGTCACCAGCGACAGCGCGGAGTCGAGACGGCGCGGCACGCGGATGTTCGCGTGCTCGAGCAACGCGTTAAGGGCCGACCAGACGCGGTAGATCGCGAAGGCACCCAGACCCACACCGAGCGCGCCGGCGAACGCGGTGAGGAACGCGTAGCGGATGACCCCTTCGAGCGGGTGCTGCCGGATCGTGGTCGTGACGTCCACCACGGGGTCGGAGTGGTGCACCCGATGCACCCTCCAGAACGCCGGGACCTTGTGCATGGCGACGTGCGCCACGTAGTAGGAGAAGTCGAGCGCCACGACGGCGAGGGCGCCGGCCGCGAGCGGGTGGAGCGGGAGGAAGCTCAGGAGGCCGAAGCGGCGCTCGGCAAGCCAGGCCAGCAGCAGCAACAGCCCGCCGTTGAACACAAAGTTCGTCGCGAAGGTGATGAAGGTCAGGGCGAGGTTCGGTCCCACGTGGGTCCGGTGCCATCGTCCGCGAGCGTGAAGGGGGACTGCCGTTTCGAGCAGCGCGACGGCCGCCATCACGGCGAGGATGGCGCCGATCGACGAGAGGTTGGTCTTCAGGATCGAAAGCATGGTCATGGTGCGGCTCCGATCGGTGCAGCGTGCCCCTGCAGGGGCGCGAGCTTCGCGGGATCGCGCACCACCCGCATGGCGGCGATGCGCCCATTCCGCGTCTCGACGTGGACGGAAGCGAACACGGCGTTCGCGGCGGCAGGCAGCGTGACGAGGACGGCGGGCTCGAGGTCAGGCGCACGACGCGACAGGCGACCGGCTCCGCGACCCGCTTGCTGAGGCCGACGAAGCGGCGCAGGAGAGCCCGTGCGCCGACCGTCGGCCGGGGCATCTACAAC
>DATFPH010000269.1:0-2566 GCA_035264905.1 Thermoanaerobaculia bacterium | reverse complement strand
CTTCAGCTTGCCGGTTGCGGGATCGTAGGTGTAGGTGATGCGGCCGCGCGAGAAGTCGAGGGTGGAGAGACGGCCGGCGCCGTCGTAGCCCAGGGTGACGGTCTTGCCGTCCGGGCGCTCGACGCTCGTCAGCTTCCGGTCTCGATCATAGGTATAGGCGGTGTCCACACCGCCGATTCCAATATCCGGCGGACGGTAGGTTTCCTGGAGATCGGCCGGCGTGTAGTCGAAGCCGTGCTCGGGCCGGCCGGGCGGCGTGATTCCGGTGACGTTGCCGCTCGCGTCGTAGTTGAAGTCGATGACCCGGTGGTCCGGTAGGCTCTGGCGCAGGACGCGGCCGGTGGCGTCGCGCTCGAAGCCCAGGCTTCTCGACAGGGGATCGGTCAAGCTCTCCAGCCACCCTTCGGCGTCATAGCCGAAGGCGAGGACCCGGCGATCCACTCCCGTGCCCTGCTCCACTCTCGTCAGACGCCCGGCGGTGTCGTAGGTGAAGGCCACCGGTGCCAGGTTGCCGACCTGCAAGGCGACCGGCCGGCCTTTGGCGTCGAGATCGAGGATCCGCCTGCGGCCGGCTGGCGTCGTCAGGGCGTAGCGGCGCTGGGTGGCGTTCCAGGTGCTCGTGTAGGCGCGGCCATTGATCCGGACGGTCTCCTGCAAGGTGGTGGGCAGGGAGCCCGTGGTTGCGTAGGTCGCGGCGCGCTCACTCGAAAGCGTCCAGGTGCGACCCGCGGGGGTGCGCACCTGGAGGCTCTGCGTGACCGGCGCCTGCAGGCCGAAGCGGGGGTCGGGGCCGGAGGCCTCTGTGACGATCGTGCCGTCGGGGAAGCTCAGGCGGCGCGAGCCGTCCTTGCGGAAGAGGGTTTCGGAGGTCAGGCCCGCCGGGGAGGTGTTGGACCAGCGCTTCTCCTCCGTCGGCAAGGTTTCGACCGTGTACGAGCTCGTCCGTCCTTCCGCTGTGATCAGGTCGACCCGGTAGGCGTCCTTCTGCGGCGTGCGGGTCACGGTTTTGAAGCCTCCGGCCGGATCGGCGTCGCGCTGGAGCCGGCCGAGACTGTCGTAGGTGAATTCATGGAGACCGTCGCGCGCATCGGTGAGGCCGGTCAGCAGGCCGTCGGGTTTGGTGGCGAAGCGGACGGTCTCTCCCTCCGGGTTGCGCAGCGAAGCGAGATAGCCGTTCGCGTAGGTCAGCTCGGTGCGCTGGCCGAAGGGGGCCACGAGGGCCAGGGCCTGGCCTCCGGCGTCGCGCTCGATCCGGGTGACCAGGCCGTCGGCGTCCTCGATCCGCGCGAGGCGGCCGGCCGCGTCATAGTGGAAGCGCAGGCGCACGGACCCGGTCAGGCTGTCGAGGGTGCGCAGGTGTCGGCCGTAGCCGTCGAAGACCCAGATTTCAGAGCCGTCCGGCGCGGCGATGGGGATCTCGGCGGGCGAGACAGAAGGCAGGCTCGGCGTGACCTTCCGGACGCGATGCCAGGTAGCGATGTAGAGAGTGCCCTGGCCGTCGAGCGCCAGGCCGTCGGCCCCGGGCCAGGCGGCGCTCGCGAAGATCCCATCCCCGAGATCCCGGCCGCCGCCCGCCAGCGTCGTGATGATTCCGAAAGGGGTGACCTTTCGCACCCGGCCGTAGCTCGTGATCAAGAGGTTGCCGGCACTGTCCGTGAGGAGGTCTCCCGGGTAGGGAACGAAGGTCTGAGTGGCCGGGACGCCGTCGCGGGTGAAGCCGCTGAAGTCCACCTGCCCGTTGCCCGCCACCAGCCGGGCAACGCCGCTCGGCTCGATCCGGTAAACCGCGTGCCGGTTGGTCGAGGTGACGTAGATCGCGCCGTCCGGCCCCACGGCCACGCCGCCCGGTGTTTCCATCGGAAATTCGAAGCCCGGGAACACGGCGTGCTGGAACACGCCGTTGCCCAGGCTGTCGATCATTCCCGAGGGGGTGATCCGGCGGATTCGATCGTTCCCAAAATCCGCGACGTAGAGGTTGCCCTGGGCGTCGAAGGCCAGGTCCATGGGCTGGTAGAGCCGCGCGGAGGTGGCCGGGATGCCGTCGCCGTTGTACCCGGCGGTGCCGGTGCCCGCGACGGTGGTGATGATCCCCGCCGGGGTGATCTTGCGGACGCGATGGTTGTAGGCGTCGGCGAAGTAGAGGGTGCCGGCACCGTCCAGGACCAGGCCGCGCGGATAGTTGAGCTCGGCCTGGAGAGCCGGACCACCGTCGCCGCGGAATCCGCCATAGGTCTGCCCGGCGATCGTGGTGATGCGGCCGGTGGCGCGGTCGATCTTGCGGATGCGCGTCCTCTCGCCCACGTAGACGTTGCCTTGCGGATCGACGGCGACGCTCTCCGGGTAGTAGAGCAAGGAGGTGGAAGCCGGACCGTCCGCGCTATAGCCTGCGTCGGTGGCCGAGCCGGCGACGGTGGTGAGGATCTGATCGAGCGGGCCGGCGCCCAGGATGCGGCCGCCGTCGCCCCTCTGGAGCACACCCAGCGGGTCGTAGGCGTGCTGCGCGGAAAGGGTCCACCCGCCGAAGCCCTGGGGCTGGGCGCTCCACTGGCCGAGAGTGCTCTCGAAG
>DATFPH010000268.1:0-4658 GCA_035264905.1 Thermoanaerobaculia bacterium | reverse complement strand
TTCTCCAGTCCGGGGCTGGCTTCGTCGTTCCATTCGACGAGGAGCTGGTGCCTCTCGACTTCGCCGAGCAGCGGCAGCTCCCCCACCCGCCGCTCCGGCTCCGCCAAGGCTCCTGCGAGCACGCCCTGGAGGTGGCCCAGCAGGCGGTCGATGGTCGGTGCGTCGAAGAGGTCGGTCGCGTATTCGAGAGTCCCCTGGAGCCCGTCCGGCGTCTCGGTCAGGTCGAGCGCGAGGTCGAAGCGCGCGGTCTCGCGCTCCGTTGGCAGCCAGCGGAGCGTGAGGCCCGCTCCCACCGTCTCCCGTTGTGGCAGGTTGTGCAGTGCCAGGAGGACCTGGAACAGCGGGTTGTGCGAAAGGTCGCGCCGTGGGTTGAGGGCCTCGACCAGCAGCTCGAACGGCAGATCTTGGTGGGCGTAGGCGCCCAGCGCGGACTCGCGCACCCGCGCCAGGAGGTCGCGGAACGAGAGGTCCGCCCGCAGCTCGACCGGGATCACCAGGGTCTCCGCAAAGTTGCCGATCAGTCCTTCCAGCTCGACCTGGCCGCGGTGCGCGATCGGGGTGCCCACGGCGATCCTCTCCTGGCGCCCATAGCGGTGCAGCAGGGCGTCGAGACCGGCGAGCAGCACCATGAAGAGGGTGCTCCCCTCCCGCCGGCCCAGTTTCCCGAGTGCCGCCGTGAAGC
The DNA here is from genome assembly GCA_035264905.1 of Thermoanaerobaculia bacterium. Lineage (GTDB taxonomy): Bacteria > Acidobacteriota > Thermoanaerobaculia > Multivoradales > UBA5704 > UBA5704. The sequence continues at coordinate 3,976 of DATFPH010000268.1, read as the reverse complement.
TGGCCGGCCACATAACGGACTGTTGCGCTCCGCGCGTGCCCTGCACCACGGGACGCGGCCGGTCCGTGGGCAGCTCGACCACCGCCGGGACGCCCGCGAGACGCTCGCGCCACCAGGCGACCTCCCGCTCGATGGTCGCTCCCGTGAGCCACTGCCGCTGCCAGACCGCGTAGTTGGCGTACTGGATCGGCAGCTCCGGCAGCCGCGCCGGCACACCCTCGACCTCTTCCCGGTAGAGCGCCGCCACCTCGTGCACCAGGAGGCCGATGGACCAGAGGTCGCAGACGGTGTGGTGGACTCCCAGGAAGATTGTGGAGTGCTCGTCCTCGCGCCGCACCAGCAGGCAGCGGAGGAGGGGGCCGGCTGCGAGGTCGAACTTCCACCGCGACGCCGCCGTGACCAGCGCACGCGCCTCGCGCCGGCGCATCGCCTCCGGCAAGGCCCGCAGGTCCACCACAGGGAGAGGCACCGGGGCCGGCCCAGCGATGACCTGCACGGGCCGCTCTTCGATCGAAGGCAAGGTCGTGCGCAGCGATTCGTGACGGTGGACCACGCCGGTCAGGGCGCGGGCGAAGGCGCCGGGATCGAGCGGTCCTTCCAGCTCCAGCGGAGTGAAGAGGGTGTAGAGGCCCGAGTCGGGCATCAGGCGGTCGAGGAACCAGAGGCGCTCCTGGGCGAGGGAGAGGGGGATGCCCTCACCCCCGGCCCCTCTCCCGCGAGCGGGAGAGGGGAGAAAAGCCTCGATTCTCGGGCCACGATTGGACAGGGTCCTGGCGAAGGCGGCGACGGTCGGTGCCTCGAAGAGAGCGCGGAGCGGCAGCTCCACGCCGAAGATGCTGAAAACGCGGGCCATCACCTGGGTCGCGGCCAACGAATGGCCTCCCAGCTCGAAGAAGCTCTCCTCGACGCCCACCCTCTCCAGGCCCAGCACGTCGGCGAAGATGCCGGCCACCAGCTCCTCGTCGGGGGTGCGTGGCGCGACCACGCCAGCTTCGACGCGCTCCTCCGGCGCGATCCGTTCCAGTGCACGCCGATCGACCTTACCGTTGGGGGTGAGCGGCAGCGCGTCGAGGACCACGAAGATCGACGGGATCATGGCCTCGGGCAGCTCGTGCCGCAGGTGCCGGCGCAGCGTCTCGGGATCGAGCACGGCTCCCGCTTGGAGGACGAGATAGGCGACGAGACGGTGCTCGCGCAGCAGCACGGCGCTCTCCCAGACCGCGGGGTGGCGGCCCAGGGCGGCGCGGATCTCTGCGGGCTCGATGCGGACGCCGCGGATCTTCACCTGCTCGTCGAGACGGCCGAGGATCTCCAGGGTGCCGTCGAGCCGGTAGCGGCCCCGGTCTCCCGTGAAGTAGAGGAGGTCCTCGGGATCATCGCTGAACGGGTTGGGCCGGAACCGCAGGCGGCTCTCCTCAGGGTTGGCCAGGTAGCCGAGGCTGCGGAACGGGGTGCGCAGGACGATCTCCCCCACCTCGCCGAGACCGCACAGCCTGTCTCCAGCGAGGACCAGGGCCTGAGTCTGCGGGAGGCGAGCCGACCGGCTGGACGCGCGCCACCGGTGGATCGGGGACGCGGTAGAAGCACTTGGCGAGCGTCGTCTCCGTGGGGCCGTAGAGATTGACGGCCTCGTCGCGCGGGAACGCCTCGCGCCAGCGCTCGACGACATGGTCGAGGAGCGGCTCACCCGCGAAGAGGGTCCAGCGGAGCGCTTCCGCCCGGAAGCCCGGCGGTGCCGCGCTCAGCCAGGTGCTCGCGAGGGTGGGCACGGTGTGGGCCATCGTGATCTTGCGCTCGGCGAGCCACGGGAGGATGCGCTCCGGGGTGAGGTCGGCCTCGTCTGGCAGGATGAGCGCGGCGCCACTGATCAACGGGACGAGGATGTCGCGCAGGACCACGTCGAACGAGAGGCCGGTGAGCTGGGCCGCGCGATCGTCGGGGCCGATGCCGAGCTCCTCCCTTTGCCAGGTGAGAAAGTGGCTGAGACCCTGCTGGCGCCCGAGCACGGCCTTCGGCCGGCCGGTGGTGCCGGAGGTGAAGAAGATGTAAGCGGCGTCGAGGCTGCCGGCCTGGGAGCCAGGCTTCGCCTCGTCCAGCATCGCGCGCCGCCGGGCCTCCGGGAGGTTGGGATCCAGGAGAAGCAGGACGCATTCGGCCAGGAAGACTCCCAGGGCACGCGCGATCATCTCGGGGCTCCGGGGTCCCTCGACGGCGACGACCGTTCCCGGTCCGGCTCCGGCGGCTTGGAGCTCCTCGGCGATCTCGCGGGCCCGATCCGCCAACTCGGCGTAGGTCCAGGCACCCTCGCGCCACTCCAGAGCCCGGTGCTCCGGCAACGCCTCCGCGCAATCCATGAACAGGCGCGCGACCGGCGGGAAGGCGGGCTCGGGAATTGCCGCGGCCGGATCGGGCAGGAGAGCGCGGGCGGCGGCGGTCAGCAGCGGGAAGGAGTCCAGCGGAACGTCCGGCTGCGCCACGGCCTGCTCCAGCAGCAACTCGAGCTGTGCGAGGAGGTCCGCCATGCGGGCTTCGTCGAAAAGGTCCGCGTTGTAGACCAGGTTGATCCACAGCTCCGGGCCGGCCTTCGAGAGATAGAACGTCATGTCGAGCTTCGACGGGATCTCGGCGGGCGTCAGGATGCGCAGGTCCAGCCCGGGCAGGGAGAGATCCTCCGCCGGCAGGCTCAGCATGTTGAAGAGCACCTGGAACAGGGGGTTCCGCGACAGGTCGCGCTGGAGCTGTAAGCGGGCGAGGACGGCCTCGAACGGCACGGTCTGGTTCGCGTAGGCGTCCAGCGTCACGGCCCGCACGCGCGCCGCCAGCTCGCGGAAGCTCGGACCGCCGGAGAGGTCGGTGCGCAGGACCAGGGTGTTGAGGAAGCAGCCGATCAGGTCCTCGATCTCGACCCACTGACGGCCGGCGACCGGAGCGCCCACCGGCACGTCGGGCTCGCCGGTGTGGCGGGCGAGCAGCGCCTGCGTGGCCGCGAGGAAAGTCATGAAGAGCGTCGCGCCCTCGGCGCGGCCGAAGCTTTCGAGCCGCGCGGTCAGATCCGCGGAGAGCGCGAGAGTCCGGCGCCCGCCGCGGAAGGTCTGGACCGCCGGGCGTGGCCGGTCTGTGGGCAGATCGCCGGGGGCGACCGCGGCGAGCCGGGCCTCCCAGGCCGCCAGCTCCGCGGCCTGCCGTTCGGCGAGCTGCTCGCGCTGCCAGACCGCGAAGTCGGTGTACTGGATCGGCAGCTCCGGCAGCGGCGCGGGGCGCCCCTCGACCTGAGCGGTATAGAGCGCCGCCACCTCGCGCACCAGCACGCCGAGCGACCAGCCGTCCGAGATGGCATGGTGGAAGTTGAGCAGGAAGCGATGGCTTGCAGCGCTCAGCCGCACCAGGAGGGCGAGGAAAAGCGGACCGCGCTGGAGGTCGAACACGTGCATCTCGTGCTCGCGCGCGAGGCGGCCTGCTTCGGTCTGGGCGACGATCTCGGGCAGCGCTGCAAGGTCGACCAGCGGCAACCTCATCCCTCCCTCGCGCGACACGAATTGATACGGAGTGTCCCCAATCATCTGGAACGTCGTGCGCAGGGAGTCGTGGCGGCGCACGATCTCGGCGATGGTGGCGGCCAGGGCGTCAACCCGCAGCGTCCCGGTGAGCTCCACGGCAGCGGCCATGTTGTAGGCCGTGGAGGTGGGATCGAGCTGCTGGAGGAACCAGAGGCGCTCCTGGGCGAAGGACATGGGCAGCGGACCGCTCCGGTTGACGCGGAGGAGGGGCGGCAGGTCCGGCACTGCGGCGCCCGTGGAGCGCAGCGTCTCGATCGCGGCTGCGAGGCCGGACACGGTCGGCGCCTCGAAGACGGCGCGCACCGGCAGATCCACGCCGAGCACCGAGCGGACGCGCGAGGCGACCTGGGTGGCGAGAAGCGAATGTCCACCCAGCTCGAAGAAGTTGCGGTCCACTCCCACCTGCTCCAGGCTGAGCA
>DATFPH010000267.1:0-22162 GCA_035264905.1 Thermoanaerobaculia bacterium | reverse complement strand
GTGATCTTTCAGGATTTCGTGCGCTATCACCTCACCGCCGCGGAAAACATTGCGGTGGGCCGGATCGAGGCCCGCGACGACCGCGCGCGGATCGCCGCCGCGGCCGAGCGCAGCCTGGCCGACGAGGTGATCGACAAGCTGCCGAACGGCTACGATCAGATGGTCGGCAAACGCTTCCGCACGGGGGTGGACCTCTCCGGCGGCGAGTGGCAGAAGATCGCGATCGCCCGCGTCTACATGCGGGATGCCCAGGTGCTGATCCTCGACGAGCCGACCGCGGCGCTCGACGCCCGCGCCGAGGCCGGGGTCTTCCAGCGCTTCAAGGAGCTGAGCGAGGGAAAGACGGCGGTGCTGATCTCGCACCGCTTTTCCAGCGTGCGGATGGCGGACCGCATCCTGGTCCTCGCCGAAGGGGAGATCGAAGCTGCGGGCACCCACGAGGAGCTGCTCGCGCAGGGCGGGCGCTACGCCGAGCTGTTCGAGCTGCAGGCGACGGGATATCGCTAGAACAGCCGGCTCAACGCCCAGCCCATCAGCACCAAACCGACGGCGCCGAGGCCGGCGACCCAGTAGAGCTGAATCCTGGCCTGCCGCACGTCGAGATCGGGCTCGATCAGGCGGTTCCAAATCGCGGTGCTCGCGAGGGGCAGCACCGCGAGGAGCCCCGACCCGGCGAGGCCGGCGCCGAGCAGCAGGAGGCCCACGGGGTGGTTGGGTTCCGGGCTCCGGCTGCCGACGGTGATGACCGCCACCGCGATGAGCGCCCAGAGGAGCCAGATCGAGAGGCGGACGGGCAGGCGGAAGGGTTGAAACAGCTTCGGGCGCACGGGCGAGAGGGTACCTCATCTTGACGCGGTCCGGCGACGGTCATACGCTGCCAGGATGAGCATGCACTTCGGAATCCTCGTCGCCGACATGCCGTGGTCGAAGTTCTTTCCGTTGCTCGCGGCGAACACCGGCCGCTTCATCGACCAGGGGCCGGTGGAGAACCTGGACGACCTCGACCTCGATCCGACGCCCGAGGGGTATCCGATCGTGGCGGGCGAGTACGACGGCAGGTCGTTCGTCCTCGACTCGTCCTTCATGATGTCGATGACCGGCGCCGACTTCGTCGTCGAGCTGTCGAAGCAGGCGAAGACGCTCGTCATCGGCTGCGGGGCGGAGACGATCAGCGGGAGCTACGGCTTCCTCGCGGTCGACGCCGGCCAGGTGCTCCGGCGCTACTTCGACTGCCAGGCCCTGCTCTCGGAGCCGCTCGACGAGGGGGAGCTCGTGGTGACCGAGGACGACCTGCCGCTGGAGGACCTCGACGGGAAAGGGCTGATCGCGGCCCTGGCCGCGTTCGGGTTCGATTTCGACAGCTGGTACAACGGCGGGCAGCGGCAGCAGTACCTCTATACGGTCGACGAGCGGAATTCCTCGGAAGAGCGGGGGGTCCTCATGAAGGGGCCGCTCGCGGAGCGGATCGACGAGCACAACGTGGAGTACGCGCTGGCGGAGGACGAGCGCCCGTCGATCATGATGTTCACCCGGGACGCGGTCACCGGGCAGATCGTCTCGCAGCAGGACACCGGGCTCCGCTTCGGCGACGCGGAGCTGTCCGACCCCGAGTTCTGGAACCGGTTCTGGAACCGGCTCGCGAACTGAGGGGAGCCCTCACCCCCGGCCCCTCTAGGCGCTAACTTTGTTGGCCGTGCCCGCCTTCACCAGGGGTTGAAACCCCTGGCTACCGAACACCAACAATCGTGCCCAAGGGGACGACGCCCCCGTCCGCCCCTTCAGTGGGCGGTTTTTCTTCCAGGTAGCCAGGGGTTTTCAACCCCTGGCGGGGGCTCCTCCTTCTGGATTTGAGGGCTCCTTCCCCCGTCCCGAGGTGGGGTATGATCTCCCCACTACGTCGCAACACAGCCGTCCCGGCGCGGATGAACCGCGCCGGTCGAACCAGTTAGATTAGGGAGCTCGTCCATGTCGCGTAAGGCCCTGGGGATCGCCGCGCTCGCCGTCTGCGCCTTCCTGTCCTCCTCCGTCCTCTCCGCCCAGAGGATCCAAAACCTGTATGCCTGGGTCGAGGGGGTCAACATGGAGCGGGAGGACGCGGCCTACAACATCAAGCCGGCGGAGGCGATCGACGTCGAGGTCGGGGAGGAGGTCCAGGTGAGCCTCTGGGCCGAGACCGGCGGGGAGGAGGACGAGGCGGTGTCCGCGAGCTTCTCCGTGGCGGCGGGCCGCGACAAGATCCAGATCACCGGCTCCGGGGACGGCTGGGTGCGGGTCCGCGTGAAGGGAGGCAGCGGAGGCGTCGCCCAGCTCGGCTATGAGGTCGATGGCGACTACAACATGCCGGGCGGCCTCCGCGGAGGGCGGATCACGTTCGAGATCGAGTAGAGGGAAGGGCTACACGGCCGCCCGCGCGAACGGGCGCGCCGTGAAGCCACCCAGAACCGCTCCGGACACGGCGACCAGAATCAGGACCCCCGCGGCGGACGCGAAATTCTCGACGAGCAGATCGGCGAGCAGCGAGCCGGCTGGGAAGCCCAAACCCAGACCGGCGGCGCTCAGCAGGAACCAGTTCCTGGGCAGGCAGGGCTCCTTGCGGAGCAGGAGCTGCTGGACGAGCCCCAGGCAGGCCCCGCTGATCATTCCGAGAATGAGGAAGCTGAGCGCCCGGTCCGCCGGGGCCATCTGCAGGAGCCGGAGAGGGTGACCCAGGAGGAGCTGGCCGACCACCTCCAGCGCGACGATCCCCACCGCCAGACCCACACCCAGCCCCACTGCCGTGCCCAGGAGCCAGCGGCGGGCCGAATGGAGGCGGGACCGCAGCTCGATCCACTGCACGGCCCCCAGAATGCCTCCGGCCAGGAGCGTCAGCACGGGCGTCAACAGGATCATCCCGACGAGCGCATCGATCGGGTCCTGCAGCGCCAGTGCGATTCCGACGCCCGATGCGAGGCCGAGAGACGTCAAGGCGACCCAACGCAGCGAAGCTGGTTTCATGATCTTCTCCTTTTCCATACTCTACGGAATTCGGCAACAGAAGTTTAGGGTACCATCCCGCCCATGAAGCTCTGGATCGATGCGGACGCCGCACCGCGCGACGTGAAGGAGATCGTCTTCCGGACCGCGCGGCGGCTCAAGCTGGAGACGGTGCTCGTGGCGAATCAACGCCTCTCGGCGCCGCTCGACCACCCCTTCGTCACCACCGTGCAGGTGAAGGGCGGCCCGGACCTCGCGGACCATCACATCGCGGAGAACGCCGCGCCGGGAGACGTGGCGGTGACCGCCGACATCCCGCTGGCCGCCCGCCTGGTCGAGAAGCGCGTCACCGTGATCGATCCGCGGGGGACCGAATATACGGAAGACAACGTCGGCGAGCGGCTCGCCGTGCGCGACTTCATGGACGGCCTGCGCGGGGCGGGGGTCGAGACCTTCGGACCCCGTCCCTACGTCGCCAAGGACAAACAGGCCTTCGCGGCCACGTTGGACCGGGTGCTCACGCGCGCGCTGCGGGAAGCCCGGTAGCTCATGGTCCAGAGATTGTGACCTGAGCTTCTATGCGGTATGATTTCTTGACATCACGCTGTAGACAAGGCTGTAAACAGTCCCGGCCGTACGCCGGCATCAGGAACAGGAGGACCCGTGCTGAAGAGATCTCTGTTCATCGCCGCCCTGCTCACCCTCGCCGTTGCGCTCGCTCCCGCCGTCGCCCAGCCTTTCGCGGGCGAGGTCTCCATCCCGGGTGGTTTCGATCCTTTCGATCCGCAGTCCCTGTGGGATGCGGCGAACGTCTCGGTGCCGTGTACCGAGGGCGGGCTCGCGCTCGAGCCGCTGCCGGATGGGGCCGAGGGCTTCGCGATCCCCAACGATTTCCTCGAGGTCCGGAACGACGATCTCTGCCGGAGCTTCACGGTGCCTCTCCGCCTGGGTGTCCCCTATAAGGCGATCTACGTCGAGTTCGACGTTCATCTCGACCGCTGGGTGACTCCGATCTTCCACAACATCGCGAGCTTGCGGCGGACCTCGAACAAGCGCCTGCAGCGCGTCCTCTACTGGGGCCTGATCATTCGCGGCGACCGGCGGCGGACCGTCCTCGATCTCGGCGCGGAGAAGCAGGTCAAGCAGGACCATCCCTGGCAGGAGCAGACCCAGTACCACATCTTCATGGAGACCAACCTCCCGGGTAAACGGATCAAGATGGACGTTTTCGATGCGGACGGGAACTTCCTTTTCGGCGCGCAGGGCAAGATGACCGCGCGTGAGATCAAGAACCTGGGCGGCGACAAGGAGGTGAAGGTGGACTTCAGCTCCGGCGGCGTGGCCTTCCACGCCTACTTCCCGCCGTTCGGCTGGAAGTTCTCCAACCTGAAGGTCACGGCGGTTCCGTAGGAGACCTCACCCCCCGACCCCCTCTCCCATCGCCCCCCCTTCCCCCGGGAGAGGGGGCGCCACCGCCCAAACACCGCCGCCCAAAAAGAAGACTCCCGAGGATCTCGGGAGGAGGGCCTCCCCCTCTCCCGGCCGGCGGGGGGGCGACGGGAGAGGGGGACCGAGGGGGTGAGGTCCCCGCTCAGCGGACCCGCACCCCCAGCGCCTCCAGGACGCCGACCGACTCGGCATCCGGCGGAGGCGGAGGCGGGCAGAGGTCGGTCAGGGACGTCTTCTCGACGCTCTCGATCGCCGTGGCCACCATCGGCCGGGTAATCACCGTGCTGGCCCCTTCGACGGCCCGCAGGGCGGCGAGGCGGCCCATCGCGCGGAGCCTCTCCAGGACCTGGACCCCGACCTCCCTCCAGATCTCAAGGATGCGGCCGTCTACGTAGGGCTCGTAGCGGTCGCGCAGCGCCGCGGCGGCCTGGCCGGCCACCCGCAGCGCGCCCGTGCCCTGGCCGAACGCCACCAGGATCTGATCCAGGATGCCCTGCCGCGTGTAGGCCCCGGAGGCATCCGGCGCGAAACCGGTCCCCGCGGGCGGGCAGATGGGCGTGCCGGACTCGGCTTCGACGCGCAGGGTCGCGGTCCGCAGCTCCTGCGCGGAGATGGCCGTCCGTCCGGCCAGGGCGGCTTCCGCGGCGGCGGTCCGGCCGATTGCGCGGATGCGCTCGAGGACCTGCACGGCTTCGTCCTCCCAGCGGGCGAGCACCGCCTCGTCGATGCGCGGGGTGTAGCGCTCGCGCAGGTCCCGGCAGGCGCCCTGCGCGACGCGCATGGGGCCGGTCCCCTGTCCGAACGCCACGAAAACCTGGTTCATGACTCCGTCCACCGTTTGTGCCATTTCGACCTCCTGTTTCGGTTGGCCTCTCCCAGAGTGTACGCGCGCGAGCGCCCCGGTGTTGCGCCCGGGGTGTCCGCCGCGAGATCGTTGCGGGCATGGCGACGTACGCGATCGGGGACGTTCACGGCTGTTACGACACACTTCAGCGTCTGCTGCGCCGCATTCAGTACGACCGGCGGGAGGACCGCCTCTGGCTGGTCGGAGACCTGGTGAACCGCGGTCCGCGCTCTCTCGGCGTCCTCCGCTGGGCCGTCGAGGAGGAGGACCGGATCGTGGTCGTGCTGGGCAATCACGACCTGCATTTCCTGGGACGCGGCTGGGGGGTGTCGCCCGAGAAGCGGCGCGACACGCTCGGCCAGCTCCTCGCCGCGCCGGACCGCGACGATCTCCTGGAGTGGCTCCGCCGCCGTCCGCTGTTTCATCGGGAGGACGGCTATGCTCTCGTGCACGCCGGGCTCTTTCCGGCCTGGACCGTGGAGAAGGCCGAGCGTCTGGCCCGGGAGGTGGAGGAGCGCCTGCGGGGCGACGGGGCGGCCGAGCTCGTCGGCGCCGTCGACAAGAAGACGGCCGAGCGCTGGAGGAGCGGGCTCGAAGGCCTCGAGCGGGCGCGGACCGCTCTGGCCGCCTTCTCGCGGCTGCGCACGATCGATCCCGAGGGGCGGATGTGCGCCGAGTTCAGCGGTCCGCCCCGCGAGGCGCCGAAGGGGTGTACGGCCTGGTACGCCGCGCCCGGCCGCAAGAGCGCCGACGTGCGGTTGGTGTTCGGCCACTGGGCCGCCCTGGGCCTCTGGCGGAAGGACGGGGTCGTCTGTCTGGACACCGGCTGCGCCTGGGGAAGGGAGCTGACGGCCCTGCGCCTGGACGATGGGAGGGTGTTTCAGGAGCGGTCCAGCGAAGGATGAGGGAATCCAGGGCGCGGCCCGGGCGCGTACTTTCTGCATCACGAGGTGGAGGAGGATTGAGAGCATGGATCAGAAACCCACGCCCGTCCGGCGGCACCATTGGATCGTCCGGGCGGCGCACTGGCTCAATGCCGTGCTGCTCCTCGGGATGATTGCGAGCGGTCTCCAGATCTACAACGCGTTCGCGCATTTCGGCCCGCGCGGCCGGCCGTACCTGCCCAACCCGTGGGACGGGGATCCGTTCCCGGCGCCGGTGCGGCTCGGTGGCTGGCTGGCCGGCGGCCTCAACTGGCATTTCGCCCTGGCGTGGCCGCTGGTCCTGACCGGGCTGGTCTATCTGATCTATCTCCTCGCGTCGGGCGAATGGAGATCGCTCCTGTTCCGCCCGCGCGACGTGCCGGCGGCTTGGCGGATGCAGCTCTACTATCTCCGCCTGCGCCGGGAGCATCCGCCGCAGGGCAAGCACAACGCCCTCCAGAAGGCCGCCTACAGCTTCATCATCCTGCTGGGCGTCCTCGCCGTGCTCACCGGGTACGCCATCTACAAGCCGGTCCAGCTCTCGTGGCTCACCGCCCTCTTCGGAGGGTACGAGCTCGCCCGCTACTGGCATTTCTGGGCGGTCTGGCTGTTCGTCGCCTTCACCGTGGTCCACGTGCTGCTGGTCTTCCTCGTGGACCCCGCGTCGCTGCGGGCGATGATCACCGGCTGGTACCGTGGGAGGTTCCCGAGCCATGACTGATCTCTCGCGCCGCGACCTTTTTCGCTTGGGGCTGCTCGCCGGCTCCGCGTCGCTCGCCACGGCGTGCGGCTGGCAGGGCGGACCTCTCGCCCCGAAGCTCCGCGCGTTCTCGCGCGTCAACGACTGGGTCGGCGAGAGGCTCTTCTCGAAGAACCGGCTGGCGCCGGAGTACTCGATCGCGCAGCGGACGCCCGACCGGCAGTTCCCCGCCTATGCCCGGACCCGTGGGTATCCGCGCCTGGCCGAGCCGGCCGGTTGGGCCTTGCAGGTGGGCGGGCTCGTCCGCAACCCGCTGCGGCTCACGCTGGAGATGATCCAGGCGATGCCCAGCGTGACCTATACGGTGAAGCACCACTGCGTCGAAGGGTGGACCGCCATCGGCACCTGGACGGGCGTGCCGGTCTCCGTGATCCTGGGTCTGGCCGAGCCGACGGCCGAGGCGGGCTATCTGCGGTTCGACTCCTTCGACGCCCGGTACTTCAACGGCTGGGACCTGAAGAGCGCGATGCATCCGCAGACGATCCTCGCCTATGCGTTCAACGACCGCCCCCTCGGTCCGGCGCGCGGCGCGCCGCTGCGGCTCTACTCGCCGGTCAAGCTCGGCTACAAGCTGACCAAGTACCTGACCGCCATGACCTTCACGGCCGAGCGGCCGGGCGGCTACTGGGAGGACATGGGGTATCCGTGGCTGGGAGGGATCTGAGCGGGCTAGAATCCCCCCTATGAGCCGCTCACGCACCTCTCTGCTCCTGCTCAGCCTCTTGACCTTCACCCTCGCCCGGCCGGCCGCGGCGGCCGACGACTTCGCGCTGGGGCGCATCGATTTTCCGACCACGGCCTCGCCCGCGGCGCAGAAGCACTTCCTCCGCGGCGTCGCGGCTCTGCACAGCTTCTGGTACGAGGAGGCCGTGGACGCGTTCCGGGCGGCGCAGGAGGCCGAGCCCGGGTTCGCTCTCGCCTATTGGGGCGAGGCGCTGACCTACGACCACCCGATCTGGGGAGAGCAGGACGCGGAGGCGGCGCGCACGGCTCTGGGGCGGCTGGCTCCGACGGCGGCGGAGCGGGCGCGCCGCGCGGGCAACGAGAAGGAGAGTGCCTGGCTCGGCGCGGCCGAGGCTCTGTACGGAGAAGGGGACAAGGACCTGCGGGCCCACGCCTACGCGGAGGCTCTCCGGGGGATGTTCGAGCGCTGGCCGGACGATCTGGAGGTGGCCAGCTTCTATGCCCTCTCCCTGATCGGCCCGGCGCTCGCGTCCGATGGCGGCCCCCTGGGCGAGCCGCGCGAGCGGCTGCTGATCCGCGCGGCGGCGATCCTGGAAGAGCAGTACATCCGCAATCCGGAGCATCCGGGGGTGCTGCACTACCTGATCCACGCCTATGACGATCCCCTCCATGCGCCGCTCGGCGTGCGGGCGGCCCGGGCCTACGCGCGGGTGGCTCCGGCGGCGCATCACGCGCTCCACATGCCGTCGCATATCTTCGTGCAGCTCGGGCAGTGGGACCGGGTCGCCGCGTCGAACGAAGCCTCGTGGGCCGCGTCCGTCGCCTGGACGGAGCGCCGCGGGTTGGCGGTGGAGAAGCGCGACTTCCACAGCCTGTCCTGGCTCGCCTACGCCTATCTCCAGCAGGGGCGCTACGCGAAGGCTCGCGAGGTCCTGGAGGTGGCGCGGCGGTCGGCGCGGGAGACCGACAGTCCCCGGGTGACCGGCGCGCTCGCTTCGATGGAGGCGCGCTATCTCATCGAGACGCGCGCCTGGGGGGACGCGAAGCTCCCCGCCACGCCGCCGCCGGCCGGGGGAGGCGAGGCCTCGACCGCCGACCCGGCCCACGCGGCCCATGCCATGGGGCCGGGCGACTGGGCGCAGATCTTCGCGGCGGGGCTGGCCGCCGGGCGGCGCGGCGCCGCCGCCGCGGCCGAGGAGGCGCTGGCGCGGCTCCGGACGACGCCGGCGGGATCCTACGGCGACTCGTCGGCGGTCCAGCAGAAGGAGATCGAGGGGCTCATCCAGCTGGCGCGCGGGAAGGAGGAGGAGGGACTGCGGCTCCTCACCGAAGCGGCGGACGCCGAGGCGGCCCTGGCGCCCCCCTCCGGGCCGCCGGACGTCCTGAAGCCGGCGCTGGAGCTGCTCGGCGAGGTGCTGCTCGAGCGCGGCCGGCCGGCGGAGGCGCTGCCGCAGCTCCAGCGCTCGCTGCTGCGCATGCCCAACCGGGCCGCCTCGCTGCTCGCCGCCGCCCGGGCCGCCGCCAAGCTCGGCCGGGAGGATCAGGCCCGCGGCTACTCCCGGAAGCTGGCGGAGATCTGGGCGCAGGCGGACCCGGGCGTCGCCGAGGTGGCGGAGGTCCGCTCCCGTGGATGACCTGGCGCAGGATTCCACCTGGCAGCTGATGCGGCTGCTGTTCAAGGCCCATCCCTGGCACGGGGTGGCCATCGGCCCCGACGCGCCGGAGGTGAGGACCGCTTTCATCGAGATCGTGCCGACCGACACGGTCAAGTACGAGATCGACAAGGCGAACCCCGACCTCCGGGACCGCTTCCTGGCCTCCCTGCGGAGCCGGTAGACTCTCGGCGCAAAAGAAAAACCCGGCCGGAGCCGGGTTTCCTCTCGTTCTGCACGAAGGCAGAAGAAAAGCCAGAACATCAGATCGGATCGTAAACGACTAGACTCCCTCCATACATCCACGACAAAACATCAAAAAACAGATGGCAGCTTTCAGGGGCTGACCTGGTGAAGAGTACTCGGGCCGCGCTCAAAGGTCCTCACTCAGCCCCTAAAACTTCCTCAAAGAATCTCAAACCAGCTAGAATCCCTTGGACGTATACAGACACCAGCGGGGAGACACCCTTCCCCAGAGCTTTTGCTGATGAACATGGTTCCAGCTTTGCCCGAGAAGCGCCAATCCCAACCCGTCCCGCCCCAGAGGGGGGCGGCCCGGTGTGCTCTTTCGCCCTGCACCCCGAGGCGCCGGACTCTCTGACGCCATGGAGAGAGCCAGGCCGGTGCCAGAGTCCGGGGAGCGGCGGATCTACCAGTTCGGGGAGTTCCGGGTGGATCCGGTCCGCCGCCGTCTCCTGCGGGGCGGCGAGCCCGTCGCGGTCACCTCGAAGTGCTTTTCCCTCCTCGTCGTCCTGCTCGAGCGGCACGGCGAGATCGTGGACAAGGAGGAGCTCTTCCGCGAGGTCTGGCCGGACACCTACGTCACCGAGGCCAACCTCACGCAGAACGTCTCGTCGCTGCGCAAGGCGCTCGGCGAGCGGGCGGGCGACAAGCGCTACATCGTGACGGTTCCGGGGCGCGGGTACTGCTTCGTGGCCGAGGTCACGGACATTTCCTCGGATGCGTCGGGGATCTACCCGATCCTGCGCCTGGAGGAGGTCCCGCCGGTCCGCTCCTTCCCGGCCAAGGTGCCGGTGGTGGAGAGCCAGGGCGTCGAGGAAGTCGAGGAAGAGGTCGAGGAGGTCGAGGACACCGGGGACCTCACGGCGAGCCGGGACTTCCAGATCCCGCCGGTCTCCCGGGAGCCGGCGAGGTCGCCGTGGTGGAAGCGCCGGACGGGCCTCGTGCTCCTGGCGTCGGTCCTTCTCCTCGGGATCGTGACCGCCGCTCTGCTGCTGTGGCGCTCCGAGGCGCCGTCTGCCGTGGCGGCGTCGCCGGCGGCGGCTCCAGCCACGGGAGCTCACCGCCCGGCCGTGGCGGTCCTGGGCTTCCGGGATCTGGCCGGGAACCCGGAGACCGGCTGGCTCGGCGTCGCGCTCTCCGAGATGCTGACCACCGAGCTGTCCGCCGGAGGGCAGGCGCGCCTGATCTCCGGCGAGAACGTGGCGCGCGCCCGGCAATCGCTTTCGCTGCCCTACTCCGAAAATCTGCGCTCGACCGATCTGACGCGCCTGCGGACGCTCCTCGGCGCCGACCTGATCGTCACCGGCGCATATTTGGCTCTCGACCGCGAGGGGGGGCGGCAGGTCCGCCTCGACTTGCGGGTGATGGACCTGCCCGATGGGAAGGTGGTGGCGACGCTCTCCGAGGTGGACAAGGAGTCCGAGCTGTTCGAGATCGTCTCCCGTGCCGGGGCGCGGCTGCGCCAGAACCTGGGGCTGCACGAGCCCTCCGCCGACCAGGCGCGGGCGGTGCAAGGCCTCCATCCCTCCATCCCGCAGGCGGCGCGGCTCGACGCCCAGGGCCTGGCGCGCCTGCGCGCCTATGATCCGGTGGCGGCGCGCGGCCTCCTGGAGCGGGCCGCGGCGATCGAGCCGGATTCCGCCGTCATCCACTCGCACCTGGCGCGGGCCTATTTCGATCTCGGCAACGACGCCCGTTCGCTCAAGGAGGCGCGCCGAGCGGTCGAGCTCTCCCACTCCCTGCCGCGCGAGGACCGGCTGGCGATCGAGGCGCGCTACTACGCGGCCGCCAAACAGTGGCCGCAGGCGGTCGAGATCTACCGCTCCCTCTGGACGTTCTTCCCCGACGACATCGACCACGGTCTGCAGCTGGCCGAGACGCTGACCAACGGCGGCCGGGCCGGCGAGGCGATGGAGATCCTGGAGACGCTGCGGCAGACGCCCGCCGGGCGGGACGATCCCCAGATCGACGTGGAGCTCGCGCGGGCGGCGCGGCGGGCCTCGGATCTCGCCACCGAGGCACGGGCGGCCAAATCGGCCGAGGTGAAGGCGCGGAATTCAGGGGAGAGGCTGGCTCTGGCCCGCGCGCTGATCTTCCAGGGGGACGAGCTGCTGCTGACCGGGCAGCCCGAGACAGCCGCCGCGCGGTTCCGTGAGGCCGAAAAGCTCGCCCGCGCCGTCGGGGATCCCTGGACCGCGGGCATGGCGCTGTCCAACCTGGGCTCGGCGCTCGCGGCGCTCGGCGACCTCGACGAGGCGGATCTCCGGCACCGGCAGTCTCTGGACATCGCACGCCAGCTCGGCTCGGGGCTGGGCATCGCGGCGCAGCTCTATACCCTGGCCGTGCTCCAGCAGGACCGGGGGGAGCTCGACGAGTCTCTGGCTCTCCTCCAGGAGGCGCACACCGCCTACGTCGCGCTCGGCGACCGCCTGATGCTGGGGCGGGTCTTCGCGGCCATGGCGCAGGTCCAGCTCCGGCAGGGGGACATCGCGGCGGCGCGGCGGAGCGCGGCGGAAGCTTTGGCGGCGGCCCGGGAGGTGAACAATCGCACCGACGAGGCGGTGGCCCTCGACGTCGAGGCCCTGATCCTCTCCTGGCAGGGAGATCTCGGCGGCGCCCGCCGGAACCTGGATGCCGCGCTCCGTCTCCTCCTCGGGCGCAAGCGGCCCACTCTCGCCACCTCGGTGCTGGCGTCGTCCGCCGACGTGCAGGCGCGGCTCGGCGACCTGAACCTGTCCTGGCGCCGGCTCGAGCAGGCGATCGCCACGAACAAGAGAGCCAGCGACAAGATGGCCTCCGGCCGGTTGCTCGGCGTGCGGGCGCAGCTCGCCCTGCGGACCGGGGACGTGGGCCAGGCGCGTGCGCTGAGCGAGGCCATGCTTCTGCAGGCGCGGAAGATGGGCGCCCGCTCGTTCGAGACCTGGGCGCTCTACGAGCTCGGGCGCGCGCAGCTCGCCGCCGGAGAGGTGGTGGGCGCCCGCGCCTCCTTCCAGAGCTCTCTGCGCAAGAGCGTCGAGTCGAAGGACGTATCGCGCAGCGCGGTCACGCGCCTCGAGCTGGCCCGCCTGGAGCTCTTCGCCGGGAAGTTCGGAGAGGCCGCGGGGATGGCGCGCGAGATCGCGGCCTGGGCGGCGCCCCGAGGGCTCACCGGGTTGCAGGCCGAGTCCCTCTCCGTGGCCGCCGAGGCCCTGCTCCGCGAGGGGCGGACCGCGGACGCCGTGAAGCTCGGCGAACCGATCCGGAAGCTCGCCGGCACCACGCAGGACCTCGAGCTGGTCCTCTTTACCGCCGGCCCCCTGGCGCGCATCGACGCGGCCGCCGGGGAGGTCGAGGAAGCGATCCGGACCCTGCGCCTCGCGATCGTCCAGGCGGAGAGGATCGGGCACGTGGCCGCCGCTCTGGAAGCCCGGTTCGCCCTGGGAGAGATCGAAGCCCGCGAGAGGCGGGGTGATCAGACCCTCCGCGATCTCCAGCGCGACGCCGAGGCCGCCGGCTTCAAAGAGCTGGCGCGGCGGGCGGGGACGGTCGGGTAGCGCACCCAAACTCCCGCGCTCACCGCGTCCGCGGCGATCCGGACATCCCTTTCCATGACGCGGCAGGATAGCATTAGGGGACCCGGTGACCCGTCCGCATGAAAGCCCCCGCCATCGACGAGCTCGTTCTACTGCCTGAGACGCTTGCCGTCCAGCGGCATTTCGACGCGAAGAACTACCGCTGGTTCCGCTGGCTGCTCGGCTGGAACCTCCTCCTGATGCTGCCCGCCATCGGCACGGCGGTCGGCAAAGCCTGGTTCGTCTCCCTGGGCTTCTACGTCGTCGCTCTCCTCGCCACCATGGCGCTGTTCGCCCTGCGGCAGACCCACTTCTTCGCGACCTATTTCCGCCAAGTCCTCCTCGCCTACCTGTCCTTCTGCGTCGTCCTCCTGAAGGTGGTCAGCCTGCACGCGCACGACGGCGCCAGCCGCGTGCCGGTCTTCTTCTTCGCCGCGTTCATCTTCCTGGTCTTCCGGCTGCGCCTCTCCGAGCAGCTCATGCTCTACAGCCTGCTCTGGGTCGCCGCGATCCTGCCGCTCGACGCGCAGGGGTGGCCGTCCGGCGCGGCGTTCCCGGACTTCAGCGAGGTGGCGGCCCTCACCACCACGGTCGGCATCTGCCTGGTGGTCGCCTTCGTGCTGACCCAGCTCGAAAAGCGCCGCTTCCTGCTGGTCTGGCGGCGGGAGCACTCCCGCGCCCGGGAGCGCGAGCGGATGCGCGAGGAGATCGAGACGGCCCGGCGCATCCAGGTCAGCATGCTGCCCCAGGCGCCGCCGCCCAACCTCCGCTGGCTCGACATGGCCGCGGCCTCGCTGCCGGCCACCGAGGTAGGCGGCGACTATTACGACTACTTCCGTCTCTCGCCGCATCAGCTCGCTCTGGTGATCGGCGACGTGGCCGGGCACGGCGTGGCGAGCGGGCTGGTCCTCTCCGGGGTGCGGAGCTGTCTGTACCTGCTGGAGCAGGACCTGGCCGCTCCGGTGGGGATCCTGCAGCGCCTCAACCCCATGGTCCGGCGGACGACCAACCGCCGCACCTACGTGACCCTCCTCTGCGCGGTGCTGGAGAAGAACGGCACGGGCGGCGAGCTCACGCTGGCGAGCGCCGGGCATCCGCCGGCTCTCCGCTGGTCTGCCCGCACCGGGCAGATCGACATGGTGGGGGAGGGAGCGCCGCCCCTGGGGACCTTCCAGGATGCGCGCTATGAGTGCGTGCGCCGTCCCTTGGAGCCGGGCGACCTCCTGGTCTTCTACACGGACGGCCTGCTGGAGGCCCGGAGCTCCACGGACGTCGAGTACGGCGAGTCCCGCCTGCAGCGGGTCGTGTCCCGGGTCGCCGTCAAGGCCTCCGCCCGCGAGGTCCGCGACGCCATCCTGGGCGACCTGTCCAATTTCAAAGGAGACGTAGAGCAGAGTGATGACATCACGGTGGTGGTGGTGCGGGTGAAGTGAGGGCGATTTCGGATTTTAGATTTTGGATTGGGGAGAGATCTGATGCAGAGGAACCTGTGTAGCTCGTTCGCCGTCTTCGCTGCGGCCCTCGTCCTGTCCTGCCCTGCTCTGGCGCAGCTGGAGCCCGTCGCGCCGGCTCCGGACAACGCCGCGGCTCCAGAAGATTCCGGGATCTGGGAGCCCGACCGGCCGGAGCCGGGGAGCGTCGAGAAGATCCGCGAGTACACCACGGCGCCCGAGCTCCTGCCGGAGACGGTCTCCTATGTGCCCGATTCGGACACGGTCCCCTCGCCCACGGAGGTCCTCGGCCACCTGGCCGGCGCTCCGGACGAGCTCTCCCGGGTCTCCCAGGTCCATGGCTACTTTCGGGCGCTCGACGAGGCGAGCGACCGCGTGCAGGTGCAGGTCGCGGGCACCAGCGAAGAGGGCCGCGAGATCCTCGTCGCCCTGATCTCCGAGGCCGCGAACCTCGCCGACCTCGGACGCTACCGCGAGATCACCGGCCGCCTGGCCGACCCCCGCGCCACCACGCGGGAGGACGCCCGCCGCTTCGCCACCGAGGGCAAGGTCTTCTACTACCTCTTGGGAGGCCTCCACTCCACCGAGACCGGCAGCCCCGAGATGCTCATGGAGCTGGCCTACCGCCTCGCCGTCTCGGAGAAGCCGGAGATCCGTGCGATCCGCGAGAACGCCATCGTCCTCATCACTCCGGTCATCGAGCCGGACGGCCGCGACCGCATGGTGGAGTGGTACTACCGCCACCTGCGCGGCCGCGACCTGCCGTACGAGGAGCTCTCGAACATCGACTCGCCGCCGTACTGGGGCCATTACGTCTTTCACGACAACAACCGGGACGGCATCCAGATCACCCAGGCCGCGACCCGCGCCGTCAACGACACCTACTGGTCCGTCCACCCGCAGGTGATCCACGACCTCCACGAATCCGTGCCCCTCCTCTACATCTCCACCGGCCACGGCCCGTACAGCCGCGCGGTCGACCCGGTGACGATCAGCGAGTGGACCCAGTTCGGCGTGCACGAGGCCGGCGCCCTGGCCGCCCAGGGGCTCCCGGGCGTCTGGACCTTCGGATTCTGGGACGGCTGGTGGCCGGGCTACCTGGTCTCGGTGGCCAACAACCACCATGGCATGGGCCGCTTCTATGAGACCTTCGGCAACACCTCGCCCGGCACCTTCGACCGCGACCTCACGGACGCGAAGTACGCCGGCAAGCCGGTCACCGACGTCCAGTGGTACCGCCCGTGGCCGCCGGGCAAGAAGATCCGCTGGTCGCTGCGCAACAACACGAACTACATGGAAGCCGCCGTGCTCCAGGCCCTGGGCTACGCGGCCCTGCACCGGCAGGAGCTGCTGGAGAGCTTCTGGATCAAGGGATCCCGCTCCCTGGAGAAGGGGAAGAGCGAGGCGCCGTACGCGTGGATCTTCCCGCCGGACCAGCGCGATCCCGGCCGTCTGGCCCATCTGGTCAACCAGCTCCGTGCCCATCACATCGAGATCCACCGCCTCACCGCGCCCTTCACGCTGAAGAAGCGGAGCTGGCCGGCCGGCAGCTACGTGGTCCGCATGGACCAGCCCTACCGCAACGCGGCCGTCAACTTCCTGGAGGAGCAGAAGTTCCCCGCCGACGAGCCGAACACGCCCTACGACGACGTGGCGTGGACGCTGCCGCTGATCTACGGAGTCGAGGGGACGAAGGTCGACGACCGGAGCGTCCTGAACGCGTCGATGGAGCCGGTGAGCGGGGCGGTGACCGCGCCCGGGGGAGTGACCGGCGCCGGGGACGTCTTCCTGCTCCGTGACACCGGGCAGACCTCGCTCCTCGAAGCGCGCCTGATCCTGGCATCCCACCAGGTGGACGCGGCCGAGACCGCGTTCCAGGCGAATGGCGTCAAGTATCCGGCCGGGAGCTGGATCATCCAGGCGCCGCGCGAGGCGGTGGAGCAGGCGGCGTCCCGTCTGGGGCTGACGTTCCAGGCCGCAGCCGCCCTGCCGGACGTGCGGCGGCATCTGATCGATTTGCCCCGCGTGGCCCTCCTTCACAACTGGATCTCCACCCAGGACGCCGGCTGGGCGCGCTACACGCTCGAACAGGCCGGCCTGCGCTACGAGCTGATCAGCGACGCCGACCTGCGGCGGGGCGGCCTGTCGGGGCGGTTCGACGTGATCCTCTTCCCCAACACCCCTGGGGGCTTCAGCGACCTGGTCCACGGCATCGACCCCAAGTACGGGCCGCTGGCCTACACCCGGACCGAGGAGTTCCCGAGCCACGGCATCCCGGATGCCGCCGACGACATCACCGGCGGCATGGGCTTCGAGGGCCTGGCGGAGCTCCAGCGCTTCCTGCGCGACGGCGGCGTGCTGATCACCCTGGCCAACGCCGGCACCCTGGCGGTCGACGGCGGCCTGGTGCGCGACGTCCAGCGGGTTCCCGCCGGAGGCTTCAACACGCCGGGCTCCGAGGTGCGTACCAAGGTGCTGCGGCCGGAGCATCCGATCGCCTATGGCTACGAAGAGCTCTCCAGCGTCTTCCGCGGCAACGGTCCGATCTGGGACGTCGACAAGAGCCACCGCGCCTTCGCCGTCCTCCAGTTCGGCACGAAGAAGGCGGACGCCGACGAGGACAAGGAGAAGGCCGGCGACGCAGGCGCGATCGAAGAGGAAGAGATCGAGGACGAGGGGAGCAAGCCCCCCGCGGCGGCGCCGGCCACCGGCGGCACGCCCGCCAAGGAGGACAAGCGGCTCGTCCTCTCCGGCTTCGTGCGCGGCGAGGACCAGGTGGACGGCAAGCCGGCGATCCTCGACGTGCCGGTGGGGAAGGGACACGTGATCCTCTTCTCCTTCAACCCGCTCCACCGGTACCTGAACCTGTCGGATTTCCGGTTTGTGTATAACGCTTTGATGAACTGGAATGATCTGCCGTAGGCGTGATCTCCCGTTCATGGCGGTGTAACAAATCTCCCCCGGGCCGCACCTAACTAGAAAGGCGTCGGTTCGCTCGTACGGCAAGGATCGGAGAGTCAACAATGGCTACGGAAAGTCCCAGGTTTTTCTTCAGCTACGTCCGCGAGGATTCGGTGTTCGTCCTGAAGCTCGCCCGAGAGCTACGGAACGCTGGAGCCAATTTGTGGATGGACCGACTGGACATTCGCGGCGGACAGCGCTGGGACGAGGCTGTTCAGGCAGCGCTGCAATCCTGCCAAGGCATGCTGACCGTCCTCTCCCCATGCGCGGTAGCCTCTCAGAACGTCATGGACGAAGTCTCCTATGCCTTGGAAGAGCGGAAACAACTCATCCCTGTGCTCTACCAAGAGTGCGCCATCCCGTTCCGTCTGCGGCGTGTGCAGTATGTCGATTTCAGCTCCGGCTACGATGAAGGCTTTGCCGAGCTCCTGAGGGCCCTAGATCTCGAACAGCCAACCGAGAAGGCCGCACCTCCCAAGATAGAAGGGCGAGGGCCAGAGGCGGCAACGCAGCCGGTGCCCCCGGAGGAACAGCGACGCGACGAATCCGTCGCGGCTGAGCGGACAGCCGAACTGGCTCAGGAGACGCCTGAAATGGTGAGGCACGAGGTACAAGAAGCGCCTCGCGAGGTCGCAGCAGGGCCGGCCCCCGAACCAGCCGTGTCCAGTGTTGAGCCTCCTCCTAGGCCCTCTCGGCGGAGAAGGAAAGGAGCACTGGTCGGAGCTATCAGCGCATCAATAATCGCGGCAGCCACTTACTTATCTTTTGGAATTCCGGAGATTGCGCCGAGCGCGGCTCTATTGGCGATTATTCCTGGCGCAATTGCCGGCGCAATCACTGGGGCGAATCGGAGGGTCATCAAGATCACCGTGGTCTGCTTCGTGGGAACGGCTGTCGTAGCTCTAGCTTCCCAAGGACTCGTAATGTTTTCCTATGTACTTATGATCGGATTGCCCTTCAGCGCCGTCATCGGTGCGATGGCTGGAATGACGCTTGATTTATCCAAGCGCCGTGGCCGATAACCACAGGAGAACACCATGATCCAGTATGAGGACGATCGTCATCACAGCGATCTTCTCGTCCTTCGGCTTCGACAGGCTCCGGCTAGCCAGTCACCTCTCGAACGGTGCCTGGTTCAAGGTCGGAGAGCACGGCAAGAAGATCGGGGACCAGAGGGAGCAGATCTGCGAGGCGGTTCGACTTCGCCCGGAGAACAGCGACTCCCAGAGGTCGATCCTCAAACTGCTGTTGGCGTGAAAGCCGCTTATCGACAGTGATCAGAGCGTCGAAGAGATCCTGCATTGCGTCCAGGAGGTCACCGTTGTCGAGGTCTCCCCAGCCCATCTCGTGAGCAGTTCGAACGTCATGGCCTGCAAGGCTCTTGCGGAGCCCCCTTGGCACACACGCATCGAGGAGAGCTCGCATCCAGGTGACCGCCGCGGGTCACGCAGCCACTGCTTGTGCGAGGAGTGCGGACTTTGCGAGCTCCAGGACGGCGACAGCGTGCTCCCGAGAGACGCTGGGAAAGTCGTCCAGGAAGACTTCCAACGGATCGCCCGCTTCGAGGTAATCGATGAGCGTTTGCACGGGGACACGGGTACCCGCGAACACGGGGGTTCCGCTCAACCGGTCCGGCGACGTTGTGATCAGCGGTTCGCGAACAGCCATGCTCGACTCCTCTCTGCCAGCTCAATGGCGCCACCTCAGGATTCTACCAAACAGCGACCGCCCGTGCGAGCTTGCCGAGGTTTTTTCCTTGATCGGGTACGGACGGCGCCGGAACCCGCCGATCTGTTATCGTCCGCCTCATCTGGGACCGGAGCTCCTGGTGCTCTGTCAGGTGCTGTTTCAGGGAGAGCGTTGCTCGGAGGAAAGGATGAAAACCAGATTTCGCGTCTCTGCGGTAGCCACCACAGCGATCTTCTTGGCCCTCGGCGTTGGCTCTCAGGTATCTTCGCAGCCAAACCCGCCTTCCCCCAACACCGTCCAGAAAGGTTCAGCCATGCCAACTCGCGCCAGCGGAACGTTCGAGGTCAAGTTGAGCCCGCAGGCCCTGCACCACCAGACCGAGGACAAGGCCCTCGCCCGGTTGGCGATCGACAAGCAGTTCCACGGCGATCTCGAAGCGACCAGCCAGGGCGAGATGCTGTCCGCCGGCACCGCGGTACAGGGCTCGGCCGGATACGTCGCCATCGAGCGGGTCACAGGAAAGCTGAACGGCCGCAGCGGCACCTTCGTCTTGCAGCACAGCGGCACGATGACGCGCGGCACGCCGCAGCTGAGCATCACGGTCGTGCCGGATTCCGGCACCGGCGAGCTCGTCGGGCTCACCGGAACCATGACGATCGACATCGCGGATGGGAAGCACTCCTATACCTTCGAGTACACGCTGGCGGCCCCGGGAACATGAGACAGGCGAAGGAGTTTTCGCACGTTCCGATCATCGACGTGAGCGAGTTGGTCTCGGGTGCTCCCGGTTCGTGGGCGGGAGCCGCGCAGCTCGGGCAGGCGTGCCGGGAGAGCGGCTTCTTCTACGTCGTCGGCCACGGGGTGGACGAGGGGCTGCAACGGCGGCTGCGCGAGCTCAGCCGCGCGTTCTTCGCTCAGGATCTGGAGACGAAGCTGCGCATCCGCATGGCGTTGGGTGGGCGGGCCTGGCGGGGGTATTTCCGGGTCGGTGACGAGCTGACGTCCGGCAAGCCCGATCAGAAGGAAGGCCTGTACTTCGGGACGGAGCTTTCCCCGGACCACCCGCAGGTCCAGGCCGGCACGCCGCTGCACGGCCCCAACCTCTTTCCCACCGAGCCGGCGGGCTTCCGCGAGACCGTCCTGGAATACATGGCGGCGCTGACGAGGCTGGGGCATCGCCTCATGGCGGGACTCGCCTTGAGCCTGGATCTCGAGGAGTCCTACTTCGCCGACCGCTACACCGGCGAGCCGCTGACGCTGTTCCGCATCTTCAACTATCCGCCGCCGAGTGATCCGAGCCTCTGGGGCGTCGGCGAGCACACGGATTACGGTCTGCTGACGATCCTGTTGCAGGACGATGCCGGCGGGCTGGAGGTGAAGTCGCGGTCGCATTGGGTCTCCGCACCGCCGGTTCCGGGTTCGTTCGTCTGCAACATCGGGGACATGCTGGACCGCATGACGAGGGGGCTGTTCCGCTCCACGCCGCACCGCGTGCGCAACCCGGCTCCGTGGGACCGGCTGTCCTTCCCGTTCTTTTTCGATCCCAACTTCTTCGCGCGGGTGCAGCCGATCGACCTGCCGGGCGTGGAAGCGTCCCCCGATGACCAGGACGAGCGCTGGGACCATGCCAGCGTCCACGCCTTCGAGGGGACCTACGGCGAGTACCTGCTCAACAAGGTCGGCAAGGTTTTCCCGGAGCTGCGGCAAGCGGCTCTCTAGCCAGCAGCATCACAACAGAAAGGGATCTTCCATGCCCCCGCGGGATCGTCACAATCCCACTGGGGAAAGAGGCATTTGAGGGCTGAGTTATGAAGAAAACCACGATCGTCCTCCTGCTTGCGCTCCTCCTCGGCGCACCCGTGCCGGGCTTGGCGGCGCCGGAACGCGTGCTCATCAACGACGTGAGCCGGCTCAACCCGATGTACGTGCATTCCGTGGTGCCGGTGCAGGGGATCGAGGATCTGCAATCCGCGCTCGCCTACGTGCGACAGCACCAGCTGAAGGTCTCCATCGCCGGCAAGCGCCACAGCATGGGTGGGCACGCTTTCTCCGAGAACGCCGTGGTCCTCGACATGACGTCTTTCAACAAGGTCCTGGCGGTCGACCCCGCGGCGAAGACGATCACGGTGCAGAGCGGCGCCACCTGGGGCGAGGTCATCGAGGCTGCCAACGAGCACGATCTTGCGGTCGAGGTCATGCAGGCCTATTCGGGCTTCACCATCGGCGGCTCACTGAGCGTCAACGTGCACGAGAGCGACCCGCGGTTCGGACCGTTGATCGAGACGGTCCAATCGTTTCGCCTTCTCCTGGCCGATGGCTCCATCCTCCGCGTGAGCCGAACCGAGAATGCGGAGCTCTTCGGCCTAGTGATCGGCGGCTATGGCCTGTTCGGCGTCATTTTGGACGTCGACCTCGCGCTCACCGGGAACTCGATCGAGCAGAAAGACGAGCAGGTGATCGACTATCACGACTATGGCTCCTTCTTTCAACGCGCGATCAGCGATCCCGGCGTCGAGAACATCTTCGCGCGCCTCTCGATCGCACCGAACGGCTCACTGCTGCGTCAAGTCGTGGTCACGACCTATCGCGCCTCACAGGTTGAGCCGGCGCCTTATCGTGCGCTGGAGCCGTCGCGGCATGTCGGGCTGAAGCGGTTCTTCTTCGGGCTGTCCCGGAAGTACCGCTGGGGAAAGCGTTTCCGCTGGTACCTGCAAAGGGAGCACAGCGACTGGTTCGATCCCCCGCTGACCTCACGCAACAACCTCATGAACGCTGACCTGAGCTATCTGGCCTACTCTTCGGCCGAGGATACCGACATCTTGCAGGAGTACTTCGTCCCGGTGGAGCGGCTCCCGGCGTTCCTCGACGACTTGCGCGAGGTCGTCGAGGAGCACCAGCTCAATCTTCTGAGCGCGACGATTCGCTACGTGCCGCAGAATGACGAGTCCGTCCTCTCCTACAGCCGGCCGGAAGCATCCTTCG
>DATFPH010000266.1:0-9334 GCA_035264905.1 Thermoanaerobaculia bacterium | reverse complement strand
GCAACCGCGCGGAGACCGAGGGGTTGATCGGCTTCTTCGTCAATACCCTGGTACTGCGCGGCGACCTCGCGGGCGATCCGGGCTTCGGCGCGCTGCTCGACCGGTCGCGCGAGACGACGCTCGGCGCGTACACGCACCAGGACCTCCCCTTCGAGAAGCTGGTCGAGGAGCTGCGGCCGGACCGCGGGCACGCGCCGCTCTTCCAGGTCCTGGTCGCGCTGCACAACGCGCCGCGGGAGACCCTGGAGCTGCCGGGGCTGACCGCCACGGTGGCGGCCGCGGACAGCGGGACAGCCAAGTTCGATCTGCGGCTCGCCCTCCACGAATCGGCGGCCGGGCTGACAGGCGACTGGCTCTACAGCCGCGACCTGTTCGACGCGCCGACCATCGCGCGTCTCGACCGCTCGCTGGAGGCGCTGCTCGCCGCGGTCGCGGCCAACCCCGGCCTGCCGCTCTCGCGGCTGCCGCTGCTCGGCGCGGCCGAGCGCCACCAGATCGTGCGCGAGTGGGGCGCTGCTCGGCCGGTCTCCGGCCCGCTACGCTGCCTGCACCGTCTCTTCGCTGCCCAGGCTGCGCGCTCGCCCGGCGCGGTCGCCGTCACTCTGGGCGCGGAGAGCCTGACCTACCGGGAGCTGAACGAGCAGGCCAACCGCCTGGCCTGGCGGCTGATCGCCCTGGGGGTCCGGCCCGGCGACCTGGTGGGCCTCTGCCTCGAGCGCTCGCTGGAAATGGTGGTGGCCCTCCTCGGCGTGCTGGAGGCGGGCGCCGCCTATCTGCCGCTCGACCCGGCCTACCCCAAGGAGCGCCTCGCCTTCGCCCTGGAGGACAGCCAGGTGGCCGTCCTGGTCACGCGGCGGGACCTGGCTGCGGCGCTCCCCGAGACCACGGTGCGCCGGCTGGAGCTCGACGCCGGCCGGGCGGAGATCGGCCGCGAGAGCACGGCGAGCCCCGAAGTGCCGGTGACGCCGGACTTTCCCGCTTACGTGATCTACACCTCTGGCTCGACCGGCCGGCCCAAGGGTGTGGTGGTGACGCACGCCAACGTCTCCCGGCTGTTCACGGCGACCGGCGCCTGGTTCGATTTCGGCTCCGGCGACGTCTGGACCCTGTTCCACTCGTACTCCTTCGACTTCTCGGTCTGGGAGCTGTGGGGGGCCCTGCTCCACGGCGGCCGGCTGGTGGTGGTGCCCTGGTGGATCAGCCGCTCGCCGGAGGCGTTCCACGAGCTGCTGCGGGAGGAGCGGGTGACGGTGCTCAACCAGACGCCGTCAGCCTTCCGCCAGCTCCTCTGGGCCGGACGGTCCGCGCCGGACCTGGCCCTGCGCACGGTGATCTTCGGCGGCGAGGCGCTGGAGCTGGCGAGCCTCGCCCCCTGGTTCGAGAGGTACGGCGACGAGCGGCCCCGGCTGGTCAACATGTACGGCATCACCGAGACGACCGTTCACGTGACCGGCCGGCCGCTATCGCGGCGCGACGTGGAGGATCTGCGCGGCAGCGTGATCGGCCGCCCGATTCCGGATCTGTCGCTGCGCGTGCTGGACCGGGACTGGACGCCGCAGCCGATCGGGGTGCCTGGCGAGATCCACGTCGGGGGCGCCGGGCTGGCCCTGGGCTACCTGGGCCGGCCGGAGCTGACCGCGGCGCGCTTCGTGCCCGACCCGTTCGGCGGGCCGGGCGCGCGGCTCTACCGCTCGGGGGATCTGGCGCGGACGCTGCCGGACGGCGACCTGGAGTACCTGGGGAGGATCGACCAGCAGGTCAAGATCCGCGGCTTCCGCATCGAGCTGGGGGAGATCGAGACCGCGCTCGCCGCGCAGCCCGAGGTGCGGGAGGCGGTGGTGCTGGTCCGCGAGACGGCGGGAGAGCGGCGTCTCGTGGCATTCCTGGTGATGGACACGGAGATCGATCCGGGCGCGCTGCGCGAGCGGCTCGCGGCGGTGCTGCCGGAGCACATGATCCCGGCCTCGTTCGCCGTCCTGCCGGCCCTGCCGCTGACCGGCAACGGCAAGGTCGACCGCAAGGCCCTGCTCGCCCTGGAGGAGGAGGTCCCGCCGGCGCGCCGCGAGATCGTTCCGCCGCGGACGGAGCTGGAGCGCGAGCTCGCCGCGCTGTGGCGGTCGATGCTCGGCCTGCGGGACGAGATCGGCGTCGACGACGACTTCTTCGCGCTGGGCGGGAGCTCGATCACCGGCGCCCTCCTGGTCAACCAGCTCCAGACGAAGCTGGGCGAGATCGTCCACGTAGTGGTCATCTTCGATGCGCCGACCGTCCGGCAGATGGCGGAGTACCTGATCGAGAGCCACCCCGAGGCGGTGCGGCGGATCTGGGGCCTGGGCCAGGGCGCGGCCCGGGAGGACGGGGGCCGCGTCGGCGAGGCCCAGGTGGCGCGGATGCGCGCACTCATCCGGCCGCTGCCGCCGCCGGCCGTGCGGGAGCCGCGGAATCCGCCGGCGGTCTTCGTCCTGTCGCCGCCGCGCTCGGGCACGACGCTGCTGCGCGTCCTGCTGGGCGGCCATCCACGCCTGTTCGCGCCGCCCGAGCTCGAGCTGCTGTCGTTCAACACGCTGCCCGAGCGCCGCGCCGCCTATGCCGGCCGCGACAGCTTCTGGCTGGAAGGGCTGGTCCGCGCCGTGATGGAAGTCCGCGGCTGCGACGCGGAGGAAGCGGCGCGGATCACCGCGGCGTGGGAGGCGGGCGGCTGGACCTCCCGCCGGGCCTACCGGCAGCTCCAGGAGTGGCTCGGCGACCGCATCCTGGTGGACAAGACCCCTTCCTACGCACTCGATCCCGCCGTGCTGCGGCGCGCCGAAGAGGATTTCGACGGGACGTTCTACGTCCACCTGCTCCGCCACCCCTGCGGCATGATCCGCTCCTTCGAGGAGGCCAAGCTCGACCAGATCTTCTTCCGGTCCGAGCACGGCTTCGCCCGGCGCGAGCTGGCCGAGCTGATCTGGCGGGTCAGCCACGAGAACGTCCTGCGCTTCCTGCAAGGGATCCCCGCCCGCCGCTGGACGCAGGTGCGCTTCGAGGAGCTGCTGCGCGAGCCGGAGGCGGTCCTGCGCGGTCTCTGCGACCGGCTCGGGCTGGGCTTCGATCCCAGGATGGTCCACCCGTACGAGGACGGCTCGCGCCGCATGACCGACGGCCTCCACACCGCCTCGCGCATGCTGGGGGACGTCAAGTTCCACACCTATGAGGGGATCGAGGCGAGCGTCGCCGAGCGCTGGCGGGAGCGCGACGAGGAAGGCTCCCTGGGAGACGGAACCGCCCGGCTGGCGGTGGAGCTCGGGTACGCGATCCAGCCGGGTCTCCCACCCGCCCTCCCCGGCTCCCGGGAGAGGGAGCGCCGCCCCGCTCTCGTGCCGCTCTCCTTCGCCCAGGAGCGCCTCTGGTTCCTCTCCCGGCTGGAGCCCGAGAGCCCGTTCTACAACGTCCCCGCCGCGTTCTTCCTGACCGGTGGATTGGACGTGCCGGCCCTGGCGCGGAGCCTGGCGGAGATCGAACGGCGGCACGAGGGGCTGCGCACGGTCTTCGCCGCGACGCCCGAGGGGCCGGTCCAGACCGTGACGCCGCCGTCCGCCGCGGACCTGCCCGTGGTGGACCTGAGTGGCCTGGCCGAGCTTGCGCGGGAGGGCGAGGCGTCCCGGCTGGCGGGCGAGGAGGCACGGCGGCCGTTCGATCTGACCGCGGCGCCTCCTTTGCGTCTGGCCCTGCTGCGCCTGGAGGCGCGCCGGCACGCCCTCTCGATCACCCTGCACCACATCGCGGCGGACGGCTGGTCGGTGGGGATCTTCCTCGCCGAGCTGTCCGCGCTCTATGGGGCCTTCGTCGCGGGCCTTCCGTCGCCGCTGCCGGAGCTGCCGCTCCAGCCGGCCGACTTCGCGCTGTGGCAGCGCGAGCGGCTGCAGGGCGCGGCGCTGGCGGCGCAGCTCGCCTGGTGGCGCGAGCGTCTGGCCGGCGCTCCGGCGCTCCTCGAGCTGCCTACGGACCGGCCGCGCCCGGCGGTGCAGCGCTTCCGCGGCGGCGAGGTGCGGGCCGCTCTCCCCCGCGACCTCGCCGGGAGCCTCGCAGCGCTGGGGCGGCGGCATGCGGCCACCCCGTTCATGACGCTCCTCGCCGGCTTCCAGGCGCTCCTCGCGCGCTGGTCCGGCCAGGACGACGTCACGGTCGGCTCACCCGTCGCCGGGCGGCTCTGGCCGGAGACCGAGCCGCTGATCGGTTTCTTCGTCAACACGCTCGTCCTGCGGGCCCGCCTCGACGGCGGCTCGACCGGCGAAGAGCTGCTGGCGCGGGTTCAGCGCGCGACGGTCGAGGCGTTCGCCCATCAGGAGATCCCGTTCGAGAAGATCGTCGAGGAGCTGCAGCCGGCGCGCAGCCTGGCCCACGCGCCGCTCTTCCAGGTCCTCCTCTCCTTCCAGAACGCGCCCCGCCGCGCCGTCGCGCTGCCCGGCGTGGAGATCGCCGCCATGGATCTGGCCGGCGGCGGGACGGCCAAGTTCGACCTGAGCCTGGCGCTGGCGGAAAGGGACGGCAGCCTCGCCGGCGGCATCGAGTACGACGCCGATCTGTTCGACGCTGCGACCGTCGCGCGCCTCCTCGGCGGCTTCGAGGTGCTCCTGCGGGCCCTCACCGAGGACCCGGCGCGGCGGCTCTCCGACCTGCCGCTGCTCACGCCGGCCGAGCGCCAGCAGCTCGCCGAGCACAACGACACCGGGGGGATCGATCCCGCGGCCGGGCTCTGCCTCCACCAGCTCTGCGAGCGGAGCGCGGACCTCGCGCCGGACGCCGAGGCATTGCTCTGCGGTACCGAGCGGCTGACCCGCGGCGCGCTCGACCGGCGGGCCAACCGCCTGGCCCGCCACCTGCGGCGGCTCGGCGTCGGGCCGGAGATGCGCGTCGGCGTCGCCCTGGAGCGCTCCATGGATCTGGTGGTGGCGCTCCTCGCCGTGCTCAAGGCCGGCGGCGCCTACGTGCCGCTCGATCCCGCCTATCCGCGCGAGCGTCTGGCCCTGATCCTGGAGGACGCCCAGCGCGGGCTCGACGCGCCGCTCCTCCTCACCCAGGAGAGCCTGCTCGGGCGGCTGCCGGAGACCTCAGGCCGACGGCTCTGCCTCGACCGCGACCGCGACCGGATCGACCGCGAGAGCGACGCCCGGCCCGAGCCTCTGGCCGGTCCGTCCAACCTGGCCTACCTGATCTATACCTCGGGCTCGACCGGCCGGCCCAAGGGGGTGGCGATCGAGCACGCGAGCGCCGCCGCCCTGCTCGCCTGGGCCGCCGAGGCGTTCACGCCGGACGAGCTCGACGGCGTGCTCGCCTCCACCTCGGTCACCTTCGACCTCTCGGTTTTCGAGCTGTTCCTGCCGCTTGCCTGCGGCGGCCGGGTGATCCTCGCCACCGACGCCCTGGCGCTGCCGGACCTTCCGGCGGCGGGGGAGGTGCGGCTGATCAACTCCGTGCCGTCGGCCGTGGCCGAGCTGGTCCGGCTCGGCGCCGTGCCCCCCTCGGTGCGCACCGTCAACCTGGCCGGCGAGCCGCTGCGCCGGGCGCTCGCCGACAGCCTCTACGCCCTGCCGCACGTCGAGCGGGTCTGCAACCTCTACGGTCCGTCGGAAGACACGACCTACTCCACCTGGACGCTGGTCCCCGCCGGCACCGCCGCCGAGCCGGCCATCGGCCGGCCGATCCACGGCACGCGGGCCTACGTCGTCGACCCCGCGATGGGCCCGCAGCCGGCCGGCGTGCCGGGCGAGCTGTGTCTCGCCGGCGCCGGTCTGGCGCGCGGCTATCTGCACCGCCCGGACCTGACCGCCGAGCGCTTCGTCCCCGATCCGTTCGGAGGAGCCGGAGAGCGGCTTTATCGCACCGGAGACCGCGTGCGCTGGCGGCCGGACGGCCTGGAGTTCCTCGGCCGGCTCGACCACCAAGTGAAGGTCCGCGGCTTCCGCGTCGAGCTGGGCGAGGTCGAGACCGCCCTCCTCGCCCGCCCCGCGGTCCGTGAGGCCGTCGTTCTGGCCTCCGGAGAGGGCGGGGACAAAAGGCTGGTGGCGTATCTCGAAACCTCCGCGAGCGAGCGGCCGGAGGATCTCCGCGCCGGCCTCGCGGCCATCCTGCCGGACTACATGGTCCCCGCGGCTTTCGTCGTCCTGGACGCCCTGCCCCGCACGCCCAACGGCAAGGTGGACCGCCAGGCGCTCGCCCGGGTCGAGCCCGAGCGCGCAGAGGCCGCTCGGCGGGGGGCGCCGCGCAGCCCGGTCGAGGAGCTGCTGGCCGGGGTCTGGGCGGAGGTGCTGCGGAGCGGCCCGGTCGAGTCCGGGGACGACTTCTTCGCCCTGGGCGGCCACTCTCTCCTCGCTGCCCGCGTCGTCGCCCGGGTGCGCGAGGTCTTCGGCGTCGAGCTGCCGCTGCGCTCCCTCTTCGAGACGCCGACCCTGGCGGGGCTGGCGGCGCACGTCGAGCGGGCCCGCCGCGCCGAGCGGGGTGATGCGCCGCCGCCGCTGGTCCGTGCCGGCCGCTCGGGCCCGCTGCCGGCTTCTTTCGCCCAGGAGCGCCTGTGGTTCCTCGACCGCTTCGGCGTTACCGGTCCGGCCTACCACCTGACCAATGCCGTGCGGCTGCGGGGGGCGCTCGAGGCCGGCGCCCTCGCGGCGGCCCTCTCCGCGCTGGTGCGGCGCCACGAGGCGCTGCGCACCACGTTCGGCGTGGTGGAGGAGCGGGTGGTGCAGGTGATCGCCCCGCCCGGCCCGCTGCCGCTGCCGGTCCTCGACCTCCGGCTCCTGTCGGCGGCCCGGCGCGAGGGCGAGCTCCGCCGCCTCGCCGGGGAGGAGGCCCGGCGGCTCTTCGACCTGGCACGCGGGCCGGTCGTGCGCGCCACCCTCGTCGCGCTCGGCGAGGAGGAGCACGCGCTCTTCCTCGCCCTGCACCACATCGCCTCCGACGGCTGGTCGATGCAGGTGCTCGTGCGCGAGCTGGCAGTGCTCTACGCCGCCGCCTGCGCCGGCGAGCCACCGCCGTTCGCTCCGCTGCCGATCCAGTACGCCGACTTCGCGTCCTGGCAGAGGGGCTGGCTCCAGGGCGAGGTGCTGGCCGCGCACAGCGCCTGGTGGCGCCGCCAGATGGCGGGCGCTCCGGCGCTCCTCGCGCTGCCGCTCGACCAACCGCGGCCGGCGGTGCAGAGCTTCCGCGGCGCCCGCCGCCGGGCGGTCTTGCCGCCGCGCCTCGCCGGAGAGCTGGAGCGGCTCGGCCGGCGCCATGCGGTGAGCCCGTTCATGACCCTCCTCGCCGCGTTCCAGACCCTGCTTGCGCGGGTCAGCGGCGGCACCGACGTGCCGGTGGGCTCGCCGGCGGCCAACCGCGACCGGATCGAGACCGAAGGGGTGGTGGGATTCTTCGTCAACACCCTGGTGCTGCGCACCGACCTGTCGGGCGATCCTCCCTTCGGCGAGCTCCTGCGCCGGGTGCGTGACGTGGTCCTCGACGCGCACGCCCACCAGGACCTCCCGTTCGAGAAGCTCGTCGAGGAGCTGCGGCCGGAGCGCGACTTGTCCCACGCGCCGCTCTTCCAGGTGATGCTCCTGCTGCACGCGGCCGGCGAGCCGGAGGCCCGGTTCCCCGGCCTCGTCGTGGAGCCGCTGGAGATGGACAGCGGCACGGCCAAGTTCGACCTGCTCCTCGCGGTGGCGCCGGAGCGGGACGGCGGGCTGTTGGGCGTGATCGAGTACAACCGCGACCTGTTCGACGCGCCGACGATCGAGCGGCTGCTCGCCAGCTTCGCGACCCTCCTGGAAGGGGCCGCCGCGGACCCGTCGCGCCCGATCGCGGAGCTGCCTCTGCTTGCGCCCGAGGCGGAGCAGCAGATCGTGCGCGAGTGGAACGACACGGCCGGGGCCTCCCCCCGCCGCTGCCTCCATCAGCCATTCGAGGAATGGGCGGCGCGAGCGCCCGGGGCCCTGGCGGTGGTGACCGCCGGGGAGCGGCTCACCTACGGCGAGCTCGACCGCCAGGCGAACCGGCTGGCCTGGCACCTGCGCGGGCTCGGGGTCGGCCCCGGGAGCCTGGTCGCGGTCTATCTCGACCGCGGCGCCGGGATGATCGCCGCGGTGCTCGCCGTCCACAAGGCGGGCGGCGCCTACGTGCCGGTGGAGACCGCCTGGCCGGCGGAGCGCATCCACGGCATCCTCGCCGGCCAGCGGATAGCCCACGTGGTGACCTCGGCGGCGCGGCGCGGCGAGATCGGCGACCTGCCGCCGCTCCCCCGGCTGGACCACGTGATCTGCCTCGAAGGAGATCTCGCGGATCTCCCGGAGACGGCTCCTCCGGCCATGGCCGGCCCGGACGACCTCGCCTACGTCATCTTCACCTCGGGCTCCACCGGGCGGCCCAAGGGGGTCATGGTCCAGCACGGCCCGGCCCTGAACCTGATCGACTGGGTGAACCGGAGGTTCGGGGTCGGGCCGGGCGACCTCCTGCTCCTGATCGCCAACCTGTCGTTCGACCTCTCGGTCTACGACGTGTTCGGGACGCTCGCCGCCGGAGCGGCGGTGCGCGTGGCCTCGGCCGTGGAGCAGCGGGATCCGCAGGCGCTGGCACGGCTACTCTGCCGCGAGCCGGTCACCTTCTGGGACTCGGCCCCAGCCGCCCTGCAGGCGCTCGTGCCGTACTTCCCGCCACCGGGGAGCCTGCCCGAGCCGCCGGCGCTGCGGCTCGTCTTCCTGTCGGGCGACTGGATCCCGGTCCCCTTGCCGGACCGGGTGCGCCACTCCTTCCCGAACAGCCGGGTCGTCGCCCTCGGCGGCGCCACCGAGGCCACGATCTGGTCGAACGTCTATCCGGTCGGGGCGGTCGACCCCGCCTGGGCGAGCATCCCCTACGGCCGGCCGATCCGCAACGCCCGCTACCACGTGCTGGAGGCGGCGTTCTCCCCGTGTCCGGTGGGAGTGGAGGGCGATCTCTGGATCGGCGGGTCCTGCCTGTCGTCGGGCTATGCGGGCGAGCCGGCGATGACGGCGGAGAAGTACCTGCCCGATCCGTTCGCAGGCGAGCCCGGGTCGCGCCTCTACCGCACGGGCGACCGCGCCCGTGCCGGCCCGAACGGCACCCTGGAGTTCCTGGGCCGCCTCGACACGCAGGTCAAGGTGCGCGGCTTCCGCATCGAGCTGGGAGAGATCGAGGCGGTCCTCGCCGCGCATCCCGGGGTGCGCGAGGCCGTGGTCCTGGCGCGCGAGGACCGGCCGGGCGACCAGCGCCTGGTCGCCTACGTCATCCCCGCGCTCGACCCGCCGCCAGCCGCCGCCGAGCTGCGCCGATTCGCTCAGCGCAAGCTGCCCGAGTACAT
>DATFPH010000265.1:0-8373 GCA_035264905.1 Thermoanaerobaculia bacterium | reverse complement strand
CTGCTGATCGCCTGCGCCAACGTCTCCAGCCTGCTGCTCGCCCGCGCCACCGGCCGCGCGCGGGAGACCGCCGTGCGCGCGGCGCTCGGAGCCGGCCGGGGCCGGCTCGCGCGCACGGCCCTGCTGGAGAGCCTCGTGCTCGCGCTGGCGGGCGGTGCGCTGGGGCTCGCTCTCGCGGCCTGGGCGCTCCCGGCGCTGGTGGCAGCCAGTCCGCGCGGTCTATCTGGTCTGGGGCCCGGTCTGGGCGAGATCGGCCTGGGGGCCCGCTCCTTCGCGGTCGCCTTCGCGGCCTGCGCCGGCGCCGCTGTGCTGGCCGGCCTCGTTCCGGCGCTGCGCGCGGCGCGGAGCGCGCCGGCCGAGGTCCTCCAGGAGGGATCTCCGGGCGGCGGCAGCCTGCGCGGGAGCCGCCTCCTGGCCACCTGGGTGATGGCGGAGGTGGCGCTCTGCCTTCCCCTCCTCGCCGGCGCCCTCCTCCTCGCGAAGAGCCTGGCCGGCTTGTCCGCCGTCCCCCTCGGTCTCGATCCCCAGGGCGTGCTCACGCTACGGATCGAGCTCTCCGGCAAGAAGACCGAGCAGGTCCTCGCGTTCCACGAGCGTTTTCTGGCGGACCTGCGCGCCTCCTCCGAAGTCCAGGCCGTGGGGATCACCTCCAGCCTCCCCCTCACCGGGCTGTTCGATCTGCAGATGGGGATGACGGCGGAGCACGCCGGTGCTCCGGAGGACGTGACCGCCGGAGCACGCCTGGTGAGCCCGGGATATTTCGAGGTCCTGCGGATTCCGCGCATCGCCGGGCGCGCCCTCGGACCTGCCGACCGGGACGGCGCGCCGGCCGTGGCGCTGGTCAACCAGACGTTCGCCCGCACCGTCTGGCCCGGCGAGAGCCCCCTGGGCAAGCGGCTGACGCTGGAGGGGTCCGGCGACTCTCTGGAGGTGGTGGGGGTCGTCGGCGACGTACGCCACGAGGGGCCGGCGGCGGAGAGCGGCCCGGAGGTGTTCCTCCCGATCGCACAGAGCCCCGTCCCCTTCGCGACGGTGGTGATTCGAGGCCGGGGAGCGCCGGAGGCTCTGGTCGACCGGGTCCGCGCCGTGCTGCGGGAGATCGATCCGAACGTCGCGGCCAAATCGGTCCGGCCGATGGAGGCGGTGACGCGCCTGGCCCTTGCGGGACCGCGCTTCCACGCGGTGCTCGCCGGGGTGCTGGCGCTCGCGGCGCTGGTGCTCGCCGCGGCGGGTCTCTACGGAGTCACGGCGTATGCGGTGAGCCGGCGGACGCGCGAGATCGGGCTCCGCATGGCGCTCGGGGCAAGTCGGCCCGCGGTCCTCGGGCTCGTCCTCCGCCGCGCTCTCCTCCCGGTCCTGGCTGGAGCGTTCATCGGCCTGGCCGCCGCGGTCCCCCTGACCCGCCTCCTCGCCGGCCTCCTCGTGCAGGTCTCCCCCGCCGATCCGGTGGTCCTTACGGTCGCCGCGCTCGTCCCGCTCGCCGTCGCCCTTCTCGCCGCCTGGCTCCCGGCACGCCGGGCCGCGGCGGTGGAGCCCATGGCGGCGCTGCGGCGGGATTGAAGCGACCGTCTGCTACCATCCCCATGAGAAGACGCGACTTTCCCGTGTCTTCCAGGAGGTATTTCGAAGATGAGACAGGCTCTGATCTACCCCGGAGAAGACGGCTTCTGGGTTGCTGAATGCCCGAGTCTTCCCGGCTGCATCAGTCAGGGTACAACCCGGGAAGAGGCCATCGAGAACATCCGGGAAGCCATCCAGGCGTACGTCGCGGCGCTGGAGGAAGACGGCTTGCGGCCTCCCGACGATCCCCTGGAAGCTCTCTTGGTGGCGGTTTGAGCTCGACCGTGGGACGCTGCACGCCATCCTCCGGCAAGCAGGGATCAGCATCGAGCGCTTTCTCGAATTGCTTTGAATTCGGGCTCTGGCGCCGTTTCAGACCAGCCACCCCGCGGCTACCAGCTCCGCGAAGACCCGGCCCGGCAGGTCGAGCTCCGCGCAGAGGTCCCCCACCGTCCGCGTCCCATCCGCGGCGAGAAGGGCCCGCCGCTCCGCCGTCCCGAACGTCTTCGTGATGAGCTTCCCGGCTCCCGCCGCGGCGAGCAGGAGGCAGTGCTCTCCTTCTTCAAACCCCTCCAGCGGCCGGCCGGCGTCGAGCGCGGCGAGGACCGCATCGGGATCGTGGCGCCAGGGGATGACCCGGCAGGCGGGGTGAAGGCGCGGCGTGCGGAAGGCGAGATCGTCGGGCACGGCCCGCTCCCCCGCTTCCCAGGCGGCTCCCGAGCGGTCGAGCGTCAGGGCCGCCATCTCGGTCTCCAGAAGCTCCTCCAGAAAATCGTGCTGGAAGCTGCCGTCGCGCAGCCGTCCCAGGGCGTAGCCGCCGAAGCGGAGCGCCTCCTTGACGAACTGCATCGTCCGCGGCGGCCCCTCCCCCCAGTAGGCGTGGGTCAGCTCGCGCAGGCCGCGCGGCCCGAGCGCCTTGCAGGAGCGCGGCAGGGTGTTCGCGATCATGCTCAGCCGGAAGGAGCGATGCAGGAGGGTCGGGGTGCGAACCCGTGGGTCCCGGGCGAGGGCCTCGAGCCGCCGGCGCTCCAGATCCGAGAGGTCATATCCGGCCAGGCAGGCCGACGGATCCTCGGCGACGCGGGCGCGCAGCGCCGGGGACATCACCAGATCGGTCAGAGCCTGCTGGAACCCCTGGAGCGACATCGGCCCTTCCTCTTCAGGAGAGTTCAGGCCGCGCGGCGCTCCAGCATCCGGCGCGCGCGGCGGAGCTCGCCGAGCATGGGATCGAGGCCGAGCTGCGGGTAATAGTTGCCGAACATCTCGAAGACCACCCCGCACAGGTTCGGCGCGCGCGGCAGGATCTCGTCCAGCATGGCCCACACCTCGTCCGGGCACGGTCCCGAATGAGCGTCCAGCCAGACCCCGTCCACCTCCATCCCGCCACCCAGATGGACCTCCACCACCCGCGTCAGATCGAGCCCGCCGAGCAGCGACCAGGGGTCGAAGCCGAGGTTGCGCGCGTTCGTGTAGACGTTGTGCAGGTCGAGCAGCAGGCCGCAGCCGGTGCGGGCGGCGAGGCGGTTCAGGAACTCCGCTTCGCTCAGGTCCTGCTCGGGGATCTGGAAGTAGTAGACGTTGTTCTCCAGCAGGAACGGCACCGGCACCCGCGCCTGGACGCGGGCCACCCGCTCGCAGAGGAGATCGAGGACCTCGCCGTCGAACGGGACCGGCAGGGTCACGCCCGTGTCGATGAAGTGCCCGGAAGCGTGCTCCAGACGGTTGAACGACAGGTGGTCGCTGTGCCAGGGGAAGCCGTAGCGCTCCTGCCAGGCGGCGAGCTGCTCCACGTGCTCGGTGTCGAAGGGGTCTCCGCTGCCGATGGAGAGCCCGACGCTGTGGGAGATCATGGGCTTCGCCGCGGCCACCTGGGCAAGGAACGCCGCGGCCTCGGCGCTCTCGCGGTAGCGTCCCGGGGTGCCCCGCCCCTGGTCGGTCCAGAAAATGTCGGGGATGATCTCGAGGAAGTCGAAGGTGTCCAGGTTCTCCAGCACGAACTGCCGGAGGACACCCTGATAGGAGAGCCCCACCCCGAGCTTGGGGAGACCCGCCAGACGATCAGCCGGCGCGGGAGACGTCATGGACTACAGCCTCTCTGGAGATGGAGGCGCGCACGCCAGATCGATCGGATCGGGGCGTGCGCGCCGGATTCGGATGGTTGCTACACGGACTCGTGCAGGGCTTCCTGGAACAGGGCGCTGGCGCCGACGTTCGGGTCGAAGCCCGAGGCGCAGACCTGGCACTCTTCGGTGGGAACGAACACCGCGCGCTCCGGGGCGCCCTGCTGAGTCTCTTGGATCGTGGTCTCCATGTACATCCTCCTTTGAAGGTAAGGTGCCTGTGCTTCGTATCAGCGGGACACGGCCGCGCGTCAGGCCTGGCCGAAGTAGTCGATGAGCTTCTTGAGCGCGGCCGCCCGCTCGGAGCCGTAGCCGGTCTCGCGCAGCTCGTCGCTCAGCACGCCTTTGATGCTGTCCCGCTGTGCGGGCGTGAGGGGCTTCTGGTCCATGGAGCTGACCACCCAGAGGCTGGAGGGCTGGCGCTTCCGGAGGACGGTGCGGAGGAGGGCCTGGTCTTCTGCGTCTAGCTTTTGGGTCTCGGACATAGGATTCAAATCTGATCGTAATCAGGGGACTGCATCAAAAAGACGACTCCAACGTCGGCGACCCATCCACAATATCACGGTCCCTCGTGCGGAAAGCCCAGGTGCTCTGTCCTTTTGTTGGACACCGACAGCTTACTTCTTTACTTTGCGGTCGATTTAAATTTACATCCGCTGTGAGGAGCCGTCAATACAGAGGCGGAATCATCCTTCCGCTTCCAGGAGCGCGCGGATCTCCTCGGGGGAGAGCCCCTTGAGCTCGTCGAGCATGGCCGCCATTTCGGACTGATCCACCTGCTGGGCCTGCTGCGCGGCGATGGCCTCGGTCATCTCCACGACGTTCGCCACGTCGAAGAGGACGCGCAGCGGCAGCTCGACCTGGAAGGCTGTGCGGATGCGCGAGGCGAGCTGGGTCAGCAGCAGGGAGTGGCCGCCCAGCTCGAAGAAGTTGTCGTAGATGCTGATGCGGTCGATGCCCAGCAGCTCGCGCCAGATCGCCACCAGCTCGCGCTCGACCGGCGTGCGCGGCTCGACGACCGGCCGCTCGGCGCCGCGGGCCGCCTCGCGCGGCGCCGGCAGCGCGCGGCGGTCCACCTTGCCGTGCGCGGTCAGCGGCAGCGCGTCCAACATCACCCAGGCAGCCGGCACCATGTGCTCGGGCAGGCGCTCGGCGGCAAAGCGGCGGACGTCGTCGACCAGCCGCGAGGGGCTCCCCCATTTCACCGTTGCCGTCTCCCCTCCCCCGTTCGTCGCCGCGCCCAGCCCCTCGGGCCGCCGCGCGTAGACGTTGTAGAGCTCGGTCCCTTCGAGGTAGACGTCCTGCTCCACGACCGTCTGGTAGCCGCGCGCGGCCAGAACCTCCAGCACCCGGTCGCGGATGCCGGCGTCGTGGACCTCGACGACCATCTGGCGGATCTTCGGCCAGTCCTCCTCCGCGATGCCCGCCAACGCGTCCAGCTCGCTCCGCTCGGCGTCGAGCTTCAGCAGGTCGATCCGCGCGAGGCCGTGCTCGCGGATCACCGCCGAGATCGTGGTGAGCCGGCAGGCCACCTTCTCGCTCTTCATGTGCTCGTCGAGCCACTGGTCGAGCGCCGTCTCCCGCTCGCGCCGCCAAGTCTCGAACGCCGAGGCTCCCTGGTCGGAGAGCTGCGCGCCGAGCACGCGCTGCTCGTTCAGGATGTGCGCCTTGATGTCCGCCCGGTCCTTGCCCAGGTCCGGAAAGCGGCCCGAGGTGGACGAGAAGAACGGGTAGTAGGTGAAGACCTCGGTGCGCTCGGCGTCCGCGACGCCGGCGGCGTAGACCGTGGCGTCGAGGCCGTGCAGCTCGGCATTCAGGCGCAGCACCTCGGCCGTGGCGGGGATCGGCTCGAAGGAGAAGATCCGCGCGCCCGGCACGGTGCGCCCCACCCAGAGCGTGAACAGGCCCATGTTGGCCCCCACGTCGAAGACGCAGGCGCCCGGCGGCAGCTCCAGGCCGTGCCGGCGGTAGACCTCCCCTTCGAAGATCTCGCGGTAGATGCCGAGGGTCACGCCCTCGTGCTGGTGGACGACCGCGAGACCGTTCGGCAGCTCGAACGTCGCGTTGCCGCCGAGCCGCCCCTCGCGCTCGAAGCGCAGGAGGTTGCGCACCGGTGCCGCGGTCCGCGCGTCCGGCACCAGGTAGGCCACCAGGCGGCGGTCTCCCCTTTCTTCGCGCGCGGTCACCACCGCCTCGGCCACGCCAGGGTGGCGCGCCAGCGCGGCCTCGATCTCCCCGGGCTCGATGCGGAAGCCGCGGATCTTCACCTGGTCGTCCACCCGGCCGAGGAACTCGAGCTGGCCGTCCGGCAGCCGGCGGGCCAGGTCGCCGGTCCGGTAAAGGCGGGCGCCAGATCGATCGGACGGATCAGTCGGATCGGACCGATCGGTCAGATCAGAAAACGGGTCGGGCACGAAGCGCTCGGCCGTGAGGTCCGGCCGGCCGAGGTAGCCCCGCGACAGCCCCGCACCCCCCACGTAGAGCTCCCCCGGCACGCCCGCGGGCACCGGCTCCAGCCGCTCGTCGAGCACGTAGACCCGCAGGTCGGGGATCTGCTCGCCGATCACGCTCCCCGCCTCCAGGTCGGCCGCGGCGAGCGGCCGGAAGGTGACGTGGACCGTGGTCTCGGTGATGCCGTACATGTTGACCAGCCGCGGCTTCTGGCGCGCCGGATCGCCATAGCGGTCCACCCAGGGCTTGAGAGTCGCGGGGTTTAGGGCCTCGCCGCCGAAGATCACCCAGCGTAGCGCGCGCAGCGGCAGATCGCGCCGGTTCGCCGGCGCTTCCTTCGCCCGCTCCACGTGCAGGAGGGCGGCGAAGGCGGATGGCGTCTGGTTGAGCACCGTGACCTTCTCGCGTTGCAGCAGCTCGTGGAAGTCCTCGGGCGAGCGCGCCACGTCGCGCGGCACGACGACCAGCCGGCCGCCGTGGAGCAATGCCCCCCAGATCTCCCAGACCGAGAAGTCGAAGGCATAGGAGTGGAAGAGCGTCCACGTGTCCCGCTCGTCGAAGCGGAACCAGTCGTCCGTCGACTCGAAGAGGCGGAGGACGTTGGCGTGCGTGACCTGCACCCCCTTGGGGCGCCCCGTCGATCCCGACGTGTAGATCACGTAGGCCAGGCTGGACGGCACAGCTCCGGACGGAGCGAGGCGGTCGTCGCTCTCCTCGACGGCGGCAGGCTCATCGTCGGTGACGAGCACCTGCGCTCCGGAGTCGGCGAGGAGGAAGGCCAGGCGCTCCTCCGGATAGGCCGGATCGATGGGCACGTAGGCGCCGCCGGCCTTGAGCACGGCGAGCACCGCTTCGACGAGGCGCGGCGAGCGCTCCAGGCAGAGGCCGACACGGACCTCGGGCCCCACCCCGAGCTTCCGCAGACGGCGGGCCAGCCGGTTGGCGGCGCGGTCCAGGTCCTCGTAGGTGGTCTCCTCGCCCTGCCAGACCAGGGCGACGGCGTCGGGGTCGGCGTCGACTCGGGCTTCGAACAACGTATGCAGCAAATCGCCTTCCGAGGCGGCGGCGACAGAGTGTGCGGCGGACATTTCGGTGCGGCCCTCCAGGAGCTGACGGCGCTCCGCCTCGGTCAAGAGGGGGAGCTCGGACAGACGGCGGTCCGGGCCGGCCGCGGCACCCGCGAGCAGGACCCGGAAACGTTCGAGCAGATGGGCGACCGCCGCGGGCTCCAGCAGGTCGCGGTTGTACCAGAGCCAGCCGCCGAGCCCTCCCGCCTCTTCGGCGAGCACCAGGGTGAGGTCGAAGGTGGCGAGCGGCGTCTCGCGGTCGATGGGGACGAGCGCAAGCCCCGGCAGCTCGATCGTCGGCACCGGGGTGTTCTGCAGCAGGAGCATGACCTGGAAGAGCGGCGTGCGGCCGGCCGCGCGGTCCGGTTGGAGCTCCTCGACGAGACGGGTGAACGGCAGGTCCTGGTGCGCCCAGGCGCCCAGCGCGGTCTCCCGCGCCCGGCCCAGGAGATCGCGGAACGCCGGGTCGCCCCCGAGGTCGGTGCGCATCACCAGGGTGTTGACGAAGTAGCCGATCAGCCCTTCCAGCTCCGGCCGGTTGCGCCCCGCGACCGGCGCGCCGACCCGGATGTCGGTCTCCCGCGTGGTGCGGTGCAGCAGGCTCTGCCAGGCGGCGAGGAGCGCCACGAACAGGGTCACCCCCTCACGCCGCGCCAGGCCGTGGACGGCGGCCGAGAGGTCGTTCCCCAGATCCACCCGCAGGCGCGCGCCGCGCAGGGTCGTCACCGGTCCGCGCCGGGCACCCGGCAGATCGAGCTGCGGCGTCGCCCCGGCGAGCCTCTCCTTCCACCAGGCGAGGAGCGACGCGAGCGCCTCCCCTTGCAGCCAGCCGCGCTGCCAGACCGCGTGGTCCGCGACCTGGATCGGCAGCTCGGGAAGCGGCGAGGCTTCGCCGGACGCGAACGCGCGGTAGAGCGTCGCCAGCTCGCGCAGGAGCACGCCGCCCGACCAGCCGTCGAACAGGATGTGGTGGAGATTGAGGACCAGCGTGTGCTCCT
Organism: Thermoanaerobaculia bacterium; assembly: GCA_035264905.1. Lineage (GTDB taxonomy): Bacteria > Acidobacteriota > Thermoanaerobaculia > Multivoradales > UBA5704 > UBA5704. The sequence goes on along the minus strand of DATFPH010000265.1, from coordinate 177 downwards.
CCGGCCCCAGGCGCAGCAGGAGCGCGCGCACGAGCGGTCCCGCGGCCAGGTCGAGCGGCTCGCGCAGAGCCTCGTCGATCCACTGCTCCTCCGTGTCTGGATGGGCGGAGAGGTCGATCAGCGGCAGGGTCACGGTCAGCTCCGGGGCAATCCGCTGCACGGGTTGGCCCTCGACCA
>DATFPH010000264.1:0-4946 GCA_035264905.1 Thermoanaerobaculia bacterium | reverse complement strand
ACCGCGCACGGCGGCCGTCGCGGGGTCCGGGAAGACCACGGGCTTGGGGTTGCCGTCCCCGGGGTACTCGCCGGCCAGGACGATGTCGATCGGAACGCCGTGCTCGGTGTCCCGGAGCCCTTTGCTGCCGGGGAACTTCTGCACGTATCCAAGCCCCAGGTGCTTCGCCCTGAAGGCCTCGAGGCCTTCGCGGGTCAGGAGCAGGTCCACGTCGACCGTCACGCGCCGGTAACCGTAGGCGTTCAAGGCCATGGCCCCGATGAGCGCATAGGGGATGCCGTCCTCTTCCAGCAGGTGCGCGATCTTTTCCAGCGCCCGCTGCACGTCCGCTTCGCCCATGAAGAACCTCGCCGCCTCGTTCACTCCCGCGAACAAGCGCTCCTCGCGCTCCCGGCTGAGCCGGGGCCGGTCCTCCCATGCCAAGAGGCGGTCTTCCGCAGGTTGCATGGGCTTGAGGGTAGCACCGCCCGCACCTTCATTGACAACCCCCGGCCCCTGCCTTACCATGCCGCGACCTCTGGAGACAGCCTACGTGGCAAAGAACCTGACGCCGAAGACGACGATTCTCGACGCCAAGCAGATGGCGCGGATCATTCGGCGAATGGCGGGGGAGATCGTCGAGCGCGACCGCGACTTCCCCTCGCTGCTCCTGGTCGGCATCCGCACCCGCGGCGTGCCCCTGGCCGAGGCCCTCGCCGCCGAGATCGAGCGCATGGAAGGCCACAAGGTCCCCCTCGGCATCCTCGACATCACCCTCTACCGCGACGACCTCTCGACGGTCGGCCCGCAGCCCCAGGTCAAAGGCACCCACCTGCCGCGCTCGATCGACGATTCCGTGGTCGTGCTCTGCGACGACGTCCTCTACACCGGCCGCACCGTGCGGGCGGCGCTCGACGAGCTGATCGACTTCGGCCGGCCCAAGGCCGTGCAGCTCGCCGTGCTGATCGACCGCGGCCACCGCGAGCTGCCGATCCAGGCCGACTTCGTGGGCAAGAAGGTGCCGACGTCGCAGACCGAGATCATCGAGGTCGCCTTCCAGTCCACCGACGGCGTCGAGCAGGTGCGCATCCTGGATCGCGGGACGCCCGGATGATGGCGGAGACCCCCATCCGCTGGCACCGCAAGGACCTGCTGGGCATCGCCGAGCTCTCCCCGGCCGAGATCGGGCTCATCCTCGATACCGCCGAGTCGTTCCGCGAGGTGGGGGAGCGCGCCATCAAGAAGGTGCCCACCCTGCGCGGCAAGACGGTGATCAACCTCTTCTTCGAGGCCTCGACGCGGACCCGCTCCAGCTTCGAGATCGCCGAGAAGCGCCTGTCGGCCGACAACCTCAACTTCTCGACCTCCGGCTCCGCCCTGGAGAAAGGCGAGAGCCTGATCGACACGGCCATGAACCTCCAGGCCATGGCGCCCGACCTGGTGATCATCCGCCACGGCCATCCGGGCGTCCCCCACATGCTGGCCAAGCGGCTCAAGGCGGGGGTCATCAACGCCGGCGACGGCGCCCACGAGCACCCCACCCAGGCGCTCCTCGACGCCTACACGATCCGCCGCCACAAGGGGCGGCTCGCCGGGCTCAAGGTGGCCATCATCGGCGACATCGAGCACAGCCGGGTGGTGCGCTCCAACATCCACCTGCTGAGCAAGATGGGCGCCCGGGTGACGGTCGGCGGCCCGCGCACCCTGATGCCTCCGGAGATGGCGGCGATGGGCGTCGAGGTCGCCTACTCCCTCGACGACGCCATCCGCGACGCCGACGTGATCATGATGCTGCGCGTCCAGCTCGAGCGGCAGGGGCGCATGTCGTTCCCCTCGATCCGCGAGTACTTTCAGCTCTTCGGCCTCAACACCGACAAGATCGGATTGGCGAAGGACGACGTCATCATCATGCACCCCGGGCCGATGAACCGCGGCGTCGAGATCTCGAGCGAGCTGGCGGACGGCCCCTACTCCGTGATCCTGGAGCAGGTCGCCCACGGCGTCTCGGTGCGCATGGCCGTCCTCTACCTCCTCTCCGGCGTCCACGAGGGAGACGAGTAGCCTCATGGCCAAGCTCCTGATTCACGGCGGCAGGGTGATCGACCCGAGCCAGGACCTCGACGGCTCCTTCGACCTCCTGGTCGAGGACGGCCACGTCGCCCGGATCGACGGCCGCATCAAGCCGCCGAAGGGCGCCGAGGCCTTCGACGCCGCCGGCCTGGTGGTCGCCCCCGGGCTGATCGACATCCACGTCCACCTGCGCGAGCCGGGCCAGGAGTACAAGGAGACGGTGCGCACGGGCACCATGGCCGCGGCGGCCGGCGGCTTCACCGGCGTCGCCTGCATGGCCAACACCGAGCCCGTCAACGACAGCCGCTCGATCACCGAGCACATCCTCCTCGAGGCGCGGCGCCACGGCTTCGCCCGCGTCTACCCGGTGGGCGCCATCAGCAAGGGCTTGAAAGGCGAGGAGCTGGCCGAGATCGGCGAGATGGTGCGCGCCGGCGCGCGGGCGGTCTCGGACGACGGCAAGCCGGTGATGAACGCCGAGCTGATGCGCCGCGCCCTGCTCTACGCCCAGCACTTCGACGTGCCGGTGATCCAGCACGCCGAGGACCTGAACCTCACCGGCGGCGGCGTGATGCACGAAGGCGAGTGGTCCACCCGGCTCGGTCTGCCCGGCATCCCCGGCTCGGCCGAGGACGTCATGGTGGCCCGCGACATCCTGCTCGCCGAAGACACTCGGGGCCGCTACCACGTGGCCCACCTCTCGACGGCGCGCAGCCTCGGCCTGGTGCGCCGGGCGCGGGCCGAAGGCCTGCGGGTCACCTGCGAGGTGGCCCCCCACCACCTGATCCTCACCGACGAGGAGGTGGCGAAGAGCGGCTTCTCGACCCACACCAAGATGAAGCCGCCCCTGCGCTCGGAGCGCGACCGCGAGGCCCTGGTCAACGGCCTTTCGGACGGCTCGGTGGACTGCATCGCGAGCGACCACGCGCCCCATCACCAGGACGAGAAGGACGTGCAGTTCAACCTCGCCCCCTTCGGCATCCTGGGGCTGGAGACCACCCTCAGCCTCTGCCTGGACCGGCTGGTCAGGCCCGGTCTGGTGAGCCTTCCGCGTCTCGTCGAGCTCCTCTCGACGGGACCGGCGCGGGTGCTCGGCATTCCCGGCGGCACCCTCGAGGCCGGGAGCCCCGCGGACGTGACCGTGTTCCACCCCGACGAGGAGGTCACGATCCGCGCCGCCGCCTTCCGCAGCCGCTCCCGCAACACCCCCTTCGACGGCTGGAAGCTCCACGGCCGGCCCGTCGCGACGTTCCTCGAAGGCCGCCGGATCACGGTGTAGGCCGTGTCACAGCGAACGTGCCGTGTAGGGGCGGTCCACAGGATGCCGTAGGCACCCTGCGTGGCCGCCCTGTTGCGGCAGGCGGCCACGCAGGGCCGCCCCTACAGAATTCGTCATTCCAGGTTTGACAGCCTACTATGCCGCCTCAGCCTCCTTGCAGGGAGGCTTCGAGGGCGCGCCAACGCTCTTCGTCGAGCAGGCCCGGATCTCCGGGCGCGCCGGCATCCCAGAGCTGCCAGGCTTTCCACAGCGCCTCCGCGGCGCCGGACGGGTCGCCCGCCAGCTTCTTCGCGGCGGCCAGATGCATCCATGCCCAGCCTTTGACCCGGGAGCGCCAGGTCTCGTCCGCGAGCATGAGATCCGCCACCCGCAGGGCCAGCTCGGCCAGCTCCCGCGACGTCCCGGCGTCCAGGGGCGCCACCTTCAGGCTCTCGGCGCACAGCCGCTCGCAGACCATCCAGGTCTGAAGCTCGCGCACTTCTTCGACCAGCAGCCGGCGGTCGGCGGGAGCGCGGTGTGCGATGCGCCGCCAGAGCTCTTCCGTTCCCTGACGGTCCGCCTCTGACGGCGGGACCGGCCGGGGCCGGTAGTCGGTGAACAGCGGCGACACCACGAGAGACTGGGCGATCGCGGTGTGAACGGCGGCGGCCACGGCGCGGGCGACCACCTCGGCGGCGCCGTCGGCGACCTCGGGCAGGTCGAGGACCGGAGACTGGCCGTCGATGGTGGAGCGCACCACCTCGAGGAGCGCCAGGAGCCTGTCGAACAGGACGAACGGCACGCCGACGGCCGCCAGCAGCCTCTCCAGGGTCTTCTGCGATGGGATCTTCTTACCCTGCTCATAGAGGGAGATCTGGCTGGGATCCAGGCCGGCGGCGTCCGCCAGCTCCTTCTGGTTCCAGCCCCGGAGCCAGCGCAGGAAGCTGATCGCCACCTTCAGGTCTCTTGCCGAATCCGGGCTCTCCATGTGTCCGCTCCTTGTGCGTCCGATACATGCCTGATGACTCTTCAGGTAGATTAATTTACCGTACTCCGCGCACCATGTTGCTTGAAGCGGCGCCCGAGCGGCCACGCCGGCCCTTCCGGAGCGTCCTTCAAAAGGAGACTTCCATGTCCCGATCCCTCTTCTCCCGCACCTTCCTCGTCTTCGCTCTCGCCGCCGTTCTCCTCGTCCCCGGAGCCTCGGCTGCGGGACACCGCACCACGCGCGTCGCTTTGCGGGCTCCCCAGGACGTCCTGGCCCCGTTGTGGAGTTTCCTGGGCCGGCTCTGGGTCAAGGAAGGCTGCGGGCTCGATCCGCACGGTCGGTGCACGACGAGCCCGGTCACCACGGATGCGGGTTGCGGGCTCGACCCAAGTGGCGCTTGTAAACCCGCCACCGCTCCGGAGAGCTTGGACGCGGGTTGCGGGCTCGACCCGCACGGCCAGTGCAACGGTATCTAGCCTGAAATGACCTGCTGGGGCCCGCGCGTCCCGGCAGGGGTTTTCAACCCTCGAATCGGAGCTCCGGGTCATTGCGTGCCCGTTGGAGGTAGTCGATGACCCGGCGCGCCAGCTCCACCGTGGCCGCCTCGCGCTCCACCGCTTCGCAGAACAGCCGGAGCGCCGCCAGGGCCTC
>DATFPH010000263.1:0-5706 GCA_035264905.1 Thermoanaerobaculia bacterium | reverse complement strand
CGTCCAGCTCTATGTGCTGGACCGTCGTCTGCGGCCGGTCCCCATGGGGAGCGCCGGCGAGCTGCACATCGCCGGCGTGCAGGTCGCCCGCGGCTATCTCGGCCGTCCGGAGCTCTCCGCCGAGCGCTTCATCCCGGATCCGTTCGCCGCCGAGTCTTCTGGATCGAGGGGCGGCCGGCTCTATCGCACGGGCGACCTCGTGCGCCACCGTGCCAGCGGCGAGCTGGAGTTTCTGGGGCGGCTCGACCACCAGGTCAAGCTCGGGGGGGTCCGCATCGAGCTGGGAGAGATCGAGCACGCCCTGGCCAGCCACGAGGCGGTGCGGGAGGCGGTCGTTCTGGCGCGCAGCATTTCGGGGAAGATCCGGCTGGTCGCCTACGTGGTCCCGGCGATCCCGGAAACCTCGGGAGAGGGCGCGCCCGACGCCTCGGCGCTGCGCGCGCATCTCCTGGGGAAGCTGCCCGGGACGATGATCCCCTCCTCGTGGGTGTTCCTGCCGAGCCTGCCGCTCTCGCCGAGCGGCAAGGTGGACCGCAAGGCGCTTCCCGAGCCGTTCGAGGAGCCGGTCTCGACCTCCTGGGCGGGGCCGGTCACCGCTGCCGAAAAGGCTTTGGCAGAGATCTGGTCCCAGGTCTTGGGGCGTGACGGCATCGGCATTCACGACAATTTTTTTGCCCTGGGTGGCGATTCGATCATCGGCATCCAGATCATTTCCAGGGCTTCGCAAGCGGGGCTCAAGCTGACGCCGCGCCAGATCTTCCGCCATCCCACAATCTCCGAGCTGGCCGCGGCCGCCGAGGGGATCACGGTCGAGAACGCGGAGCAGGAGCCGGTCACGGGGGAGGACCAGTCTGCCGCCACCGATTTTTCGGAATCCGGTCTCTCCGAGCACGATCTCCAGAAGCTGATGAGCAAGCTGGTCCAAACAGAGCAAGGGTAGGTTGAATGAGACCCGAGAACCTGGAATCCATTTACCGGATGTCGCCGGTCCAAGAGGGCATTCTCTTTCACGTCCTGAACGAGCCGGACAGCGGGCTCTACGTCCGGCACCTGGTGGCTGAGCTTTCCGGCGCGCTCGAGGTGGAACGGTTCCAGGAGGCCTGGGCGAGCCTGCTCGAACGGCATGCGGTGCTGCGGACCTCGTTTCACTGGCAGGAGGTGGCGCACCCGGTTCAAGTCGTCGCTCGCCGGGTGGCGCTGCCCTGGGAAGAGAAGGACTGGCGGCGCCTCTCCGATCTGGAGCGGCAGCGGTCGATGGCGGAGCTCTTGCGCGACGATCTCCTGCGCGGCTTCGATCTCGCCCAGCCACCCCTTGTGCGTTTGACCCTGGTGCGCACCGGGGAGGCAAGCTGGGAGCTGATCTGGAGCTTCCATCATCTGATCCTCGACGGCTGGTCGCTCCTCTTGCTGCTGCGGGAGGTGTTCTCGGTCTATGCGGGGCTCTGCCGGGGCCGCAAGCCGGCCGTCGACAAGGCGGTGCCGTACAAGGATTTCATCACCTGGCAGGCGCGTCAGGATGGGGCGGCCGCGGAGCGATTCTGGCGCCAGAGCCTCGCGGGTTTTTCGGCTCCAACCCCCCTGCCGGGAGTCCGGCCGCACGGGGTCGCGGTGGCCTCTGGGGAGCGCCGCTCGTACGAGGAGCGCGGCACCGAGCTTTCGGTCGAGACGACCGCCGCGCTCGAACGCACGGCGAAGCGGCATGGGCTGACCGTCAATACCCTGTTGCAGGGAGGCTGGGCGGTGTTGCTGTCCCGGTACAGCCAGGAAGGCGACGTGGTCTTCGGCACGACGGTCTCCGGGCGCTCGGCCCCGCTTGCGGGGATCGAGTCGATGGTCGGGTTGCTGATCAATACTCTGCCCCTGCGGATCCAGGTGCAAGAAAGCGTTTCTTTGGCGGCGTGGCTGCGGGATCTGCAGGAGTCCGCGAGCGAGCTTCTGCAGCACGAGCACGAATCGCTTGCCGCGGTCCAGGGCTGGAGCGAAGTGCCGCGCGGGCTGCCGTTGTTCGACAGCATCGTGGTGTTCCAGAACCTGCCGATCGACAAGATCCTGGACCGGGACTTCGTGAGCTCGATTCCGCTTCGGGTCGCGATCCGCCGGGGCGCCGAGACGCTCAACTATCCGCTCGCCCTGATCGCGTTCGAAGGGGACCGGCTGGCGCTGCGGTTGAGCTTTGAACGGGAACGGGTGGAGTCTTCGGCGGTGGTGCGCATGCTCGGCCATCTGGAGTCGCTGCTCGAGGGCATGGCTGCAAACTGCCCGGGAGCGATCCTGGCCGATCTGCCGCTGTTGAGCGCGGCGGAGCGGCAGCAGCAACTGCTCGAATGGAACAGCGGTCCCGCGGTGGCGGCGGCCTCCGGGAGCCTGGTGGCACGGTTTGCGGCGGTGGCTGCCGAGCGGCTGGAGGCGGTCGCGGTGGTGGGTGCCGAAGCACAGCTTACCTACGGCGAGCTGGCGGCCAGGAGCCGCCGGTTGGCGCAGCGTCTGCGTCGTGCCGGGGTGGTGCCGGGCGAGCGGGTGGGGCTCCTGTTCGAGCGGTCGCCGGAGATGGTGATGGCGATCCTGGGGGTGCTCGCGGCCGGCGCCGCCTACGTGCCTCTTGATCCGGCGTACCCGGAGGAGCGTCTCTCTTTCATCCTGGCCGACTGCGGGGCGCGGATCGTGGTGATGGACGACGCGCTCTCCGCGCGTCTGGCCCTGCCAGAGGAGGTACGGCGGCTGGAGATCTCCGGAGAGGAGGTTCTGCGCGAGGAGGAGACGGACGGGGAGGTGGCCCTGGGGCCGGACGATCTGGCGTATCTGATCTACACCTCGGGCTCGACGGGGCGCCCCAAGGGGGTGGGGGTGACGCACGGCAACGTCCTGCGTCTCCTCAGCGCGACCGCTTCCGAGTTCGGGTTCGGTCCACACGACGTCTGGACGCTCTTCCACTCGTACGCCTTCGACTTTTCGGTGTGGGAGCTGTGGGGTGCCCTGGCGACCGGCGGGCGGCTGGTCGTGGTGCCGTGGGCGGTGAGCCGGACGCCCGAGGCGTTTCGGGAGCTCCTGATCCGCGAAGGGGTGACGGTGCTCAACCAGACGCCCTCGGCCTTCGGTCAGCTCGTGGCGTTGGAGGCGGCGGCGAGAGAGCTCTCCAGCCTGCGCCTGGTGATCTTCGGCGGCGAGGCGTTGGAGCCGCGGCTTCTCCTGCCGTGGATCGCCCGCTACAGCGAGGAGCGCCCGCGCCTGGTCAACATGTACGGCATCACCGAGACGACGGTCCACGTCACCTTGCGCCGGATCGGCCGGAGCGACCTGGGCTCGGGCAGCCGGATCGGCCGGCCGATCGCGGACCTGGCGGTCTATCTGCTCGATCGGGGTGGGGAGCCGGTGCCGGTCGGGGTGGCGGGCGAGATCTTCGTCGGCGGGGCGGGGGTGTCGCAGGGGTATCCGGGCCATCCGGATCTGACGGCTGCGCGTTTCGTTCCCGACCCGTTCGGGGGCTCGTCGGGAGCGCGGCTTTACCGGTCGGGGGACCTGGCGCGCCACCTTCCGGACGGGGACCTTGAATATCTGGGCCGGATCGATCACCAGGTGAAGGTGCGGGGTTTCCGCATCGAGCTGGGAGAGATCGAGCTGGCGCTTGCGAGCTTCCAGGGAGTGGCGGACGCGGCGGTGGTGCTGCCTCAAGATCTTGCGGGGGGAGACAGGCTCGTGGCCTACGCGGTTCCGGAGCCCGGGGCCGATCTTTCCGGGACGGCGTTGCGGGAGCATCTGAAGAGCCGGTTACCCGACTACATGGTGCCGGTCCAGGTGGTGCTCCTGGAGTCGCTGCCGCTGACCGCCAACGGCAAGTTGGACCGGCGGTGGCTCATGGAGCTGGCGCCCGTCTCCAGCGAGGCTGGCGTGCCGGGATCCGAGGAGTCCCGGCGGAGGCCCGGTACGCCGGTCGAGGAGCTCCTGGCAGGGATTTTCGCCCAGGTTCTGGGGGTCGAGGGATTGGGAGCCGAGGCCGATTTCTTTGCTCTGGGTGGCCACTCGCTTCTGGCCACGCAGCTTCTGTCGCGGGTGCGGGACGCGTTCCGGATCGAGCTGCCGATGCGGGCGATCTTCGAGCAACCGACGGTCGCGGGCCTGGCGCGGGAGATCGAAAAGGAATCGCGTGTGGGCGGAGCCGCACCGCCGCCGCTCGTCCGCATCGATCGCGGCACGGATCTGCCGCTCTCTTTTGCCCAGCAGCGGCTGTGGTTCCTCGACCAGTTGGAAGGTGGAGGCCCTCTCTACAACGTGCCGGTCGCGCTACGGATGAGCGGGGACCTGTCGGCCGCTGTGCTGTCGCGGGTGTTCGCGGAGGTGGTGCGGCGGCACGAGGTCCTGCGGACGGTGTTTCACGGCGACGGCGGACGGGCGCGGCAAGTGGTCTTGCCGCCGGCGGCCGGCTTTGCTCTTCCCCTGGTGGACCTGACGGCTCTCGCCGGGGAGCCGCGGGAGCTGGCGGCGGCGGGCCTGGTGACGGAGGAGGCACGGCGGCCGTTCGATCTGGCGCGGGGGCCGCTGTTGCGGGCGGGGCTCTTGCGGCTCGACGAGACGGAGCACGTGCTGCTCGTCGTCCTCCACCATATCGTCAGCGACGGCTGGTCGATGGGAGTGCTGGTGCGGGAGGTGACGGCTCTCTACGCGGCGTTTGCCGCGGGTCTTCCGTCGCCTCTTCCCGAGCTGCCGGTGCAATACGCGGACTTCGCGGCCTGGCAGAGGAGCTGGCTCGCCGGGGACGTGCTGGAAGGGGAGCTCCAGTACTGGCGCGATCGTCTCTCCGGGGCGCCGCCGGTTCTCGATCTGCCGGCCGACCGGCCGCGGCGCGGCGCGGCGGTCCGCCGCGGAGAGATGCGGGCCCTGCCCCTTGCGCCCGCTGCGCTCTCCGGGTTGAGGGAGCTGACCCGCGGCTCCCGGGCGACGCCTTTCATGGCTCTTCTGGGCGTCTTCGCCACCCTCTTGCAGCGGGTGTGCGGGCAGGACGATCTCGTGATTGGCACGCCGGTGGCCGGCCGCACCCGGGGCGAGACCGAGGATCTGATCGGCTGCTTCATCAACACCCTGGTCCTGCGCCTCGACCTGCAGGACGACCCGCAGGTCGAGACGCTCCTGGGGAGGGTGCGGGAGACGACGCTCGCCGCCTTCGCCCATCAGGAGGCGCCGTTCGAACGGCTGGTCGAGGAGCTCGCGCCGGAGCGCGACCTGAACGGGCTGCCGCTCGTGCAGGTCCTCCTCGTGGTGCAGAACGCTCCGGCGGGCGTGCTGGCCCTGCCGGGCCTGGAGCTTCAGACCCAGGAGCTCGCGACCGGCACGGCGAAGTTCGATCTGACCTTCCTGTTTACCACCGGCGCGAACGGTCTGGCCGGGACGGTCGAGTACGACCGCGACCGGTTCGACGGCGTGACCGTCGAGCGCTTGGCGGGCGGCTTCTCCCGCCTGCTTGCCGCGGCGGGGGAGGCGCCGGGGCGCCGGCTCTCGGAGCTCGGCCTGCTGAACGCGGCCGAACGGCACCAGATGACCTGGGAGTGGAGCGACCGCGAGACCGCCTGGGGCGGCTGGGCTCCCGAGGGCATCACGGCCGCCGAGCTCTTCGCGGCGCAGGCCGGCCGCACCCCGGAGGCCACGGCGGTCGTCTGCGGCGAAGAGTCGCTCACCTACGCCGAGCTCCACCGGCGGGCGAACGGGTTGGCGCAC
>DATFPH010000262.1:0-10198 GCA_035264905.1 Thermoanaerobaculia bacterium | reverse complement strand
CCTCGACGGTCGCGAGCGCCCGCCCTGCCGCGAGATCAGGCACCTGCAATCCCCACACGCTGCGGTCGCCGACGAGACGCCGGGCCAGCGGGACGTAGCAGAGGACGTCGCCGCCGATCGGATGGATACAGAAGAACGGCCGCCCGTTTCCCGGCTCGATCTCGACCAGCGCCGCGTGACGGACCGGTCCGGCCTGCTCGCCGATCGCCGCGGCGAGGCCCTCGATCGTGCGCCGCCTGAGCAGCGTCGCCTCCGGCAGGAGGGCGCCGAGGCGGCGTTCGATCCTCGCCATCAGCTGGACGGCGAGCAGAGAGTGGCCGCCCAGCTCGAAGAAGTCGTCCCGGACCCCGATCGGCCGTGGCTCCAGGATCTCTTCCCAGATCTTGACCAGCGCGAGCTCCAGGGCGTCGCGCGGCCCCACGTAGCCCCCCTCTCCGTGCTGCGTTCCCGCGGGTGCCGGCAGCGCCTCGCGGTCGAGCTTGCCGTTCGGAGTCAGGGGCAGCGACTGCAAAAACAGATAGGCCGCCGGCACCATGGAATCGGGCAGCGACTGCCTGAGGTAGTCGCGCACCGCCGCCTCGCGCAGCTCCGGCCCCGGCGCCGCCACGACATAGGCCACCAACCGCACCTCCCCGGCCTGCCCCGCCGGGTCCCTGCCCGGCGCTCGCCGCGCGACCACCGCGCACCCCTCCACCCCCGGGCAGCCCGCCAGCACCGCCTCCACTTCCTCGGGCTCGACACGGAATCCCCGGATCTTGACCTGGTGATCGATCCGGCCCAGGTAGTCGAGCACCCCGTCCCAGCGCCGCCGCGCCAGGTCTCCCGTCCGGTACAGCCGCCCCCCTGGAGCCCCGCTCCACGGGTCCGGCACGAACTTCTCCGCCGTCAGCTCCGGCCGGTTGACATACCCCCGCGCCAGGCCCTCTCCTCCCAACCACAGCTCCCCGACCTGACCCAGCGCCGCCAGCTCTCCTCCCGCCTCCACCACGTAGGCCGTGGTGTTCGACAGCGGGCGCCCGATCGGCACGGACAGCGCTCCGGCGGCCACCTCGCGGATCTCCGCCCAGGTGGCGAACGTCGTGCTCTCGGTCGGGCCGTAGGCGTTGAGCAGCCGCTCCGGAGGGCCGGCGGCAAGCACCCGCGCCGCCGCCACCGGGTCCATCACCTCGCCTGCCACCAGCAGGTGGCGTAGAGAGCGGAAGGCCGCGGGCTCTTCGCGCGCCACCTGGTGGAAGAGCGCCGTGGCCAGGAACATCGCCGTCACCCCCTCCTCCCGCAGCCGCATCGCCAACCTCCGCGGCGAGAGCGCGACCTCGCGCTCGATCACCACCACCGCCCCGCCGTTGGCCAACGCTCCCCAGACCTCGAAGATCGACGGGTCGAAGCCGATGCCGGTCACCATCGACAGCCGGTCCCGGGGGCCGAGCGCGATGTAGCTCGTCCCCCGCACCAGCCGTGCGACCGCCCGGTGCGGCAGAGCCGAGCCCTTGGGCCGACCCGTCGAGCCCGAGGTGTAGAGGAGATAGGCGAGCTCTTCCGCATGGGCCTGGTGCGGCGGCGCCGCCGCGGGCCAGGGGGCGGTCGCGTCCCGGTCCGTGGCCACAGAGACCAGCCGCCAGGGAGGCTCCGGCTCCACTCCGGCCAACCGCTGCCGCGTCCGACCGTGCACCAGCACCACCGCCGCCCCGGCGTCGGCCAGCAGGAAGCGCAGCCGCTCGTCCGGATAGCCCGGATCGAGCGGTACGTAGACCCCGCCTGCCTTGAGCACTGCGAGGAGCGCCAGGACCAGCTCCGCCGAACGCTCCATCGCCACCCCCACCCGCGCCTCCCGCTCGACTCCCAGCGACCGCAGGTGCCAGGCCAGGCGGTTGGCCTCCGCCTCCAACCGGCCGTAGCTCCACGTCTCCCCGGCCTCCACCACCGCCGGCGCCTGCGGCTGCGACCGCGCCCATTCCGCGAACAGCTCGCCCAACCCCGTCTCCCGCGGAAAGGCGCTCGCGCCGTCGTTCCACTCCAGCACCAGCTGCGCCCGCTCGCTCGCCGGCAGCAACCCCAGCTCCGCGAGCTCCCGGTCCGGCTCGGCCACCGCGCTCTCGAGCAGCCCCGCGAAGCGGGCGAGCAGACGCTGCGCCGTGCTGCGATCGAACAGCGCGGCGTCGTACTCCAACCAGCCGGCCAGGCCCGCCGGCGTATCCTCGAACAGCAGCGTCAGGTCGAGCTTCGCCGCTCCGCCCTCCAGCGCCAGCGGGCAGACCGTCAGCCCCGGCAGCTCCAGCGGCGCGAGCGGAGCGTTCTGCAGCGTGAGCATCACCTGGATGAGCGGCGGGTAGCCTCCCCCGCGCTCGGTGACCAGCTCCTCGACCAGCCGCTCGAAGGGGAGGTCCTGGTGGGCAAAGGCTCCCAGCGCCGTCTCCCGCACCCGGCCCAGCAGCTCCCGGAAGCTCGGCCGCGGCGTACCGCGCAAGACGACCCGCAGCACCAGGGTGTTGACGAAGAATCCGATCAGCTCCTCGATCTCGCGGCGGGTGCGGCCGGCGGCGGGTGAGCCCAACAGGACGTCGTCCTGGCCCGCGTGACGCCCGAGGAGGACCGCCCAGGCCGCCAGCAGGGCCATGAAGGGAGTGACTCCCTGCCGCCGGCAGAGCTCCCGGACCGCGTCCGACAGAACGGGGTCGAGAGCGATCGGGCGCGAGGCTCCGCGAGAGGTCCGCGCCGCCAGGCGCGGGCGATCGAGAGGCAGACCGAGCACCGTCGGCGCGCCGGCGAGCTCGCGCTTCCAGAAATCGAGCTGCGCGGCCAGGATTCCGCCCCGCAGCCACTCTCGCTGCCAGACCGCGAAATCGGCGTACTGGACGGGCAGCTCCGGCAAGAGGGACGGACGGCCGTGCGCGAAGGCCTCGTACAGCGCCCCGACCTCGCGCAGCAGCACGCCCATGGACCAGCCGTCGGTGACGATGTGGTGCAGGCTGACCAGCAGGAGGTGCTCCGTCGCGGCGCGGCGCACCAGGAGCAGGCGCAGCAGCGGGCCCTTCTGGAGATCGAAGGAGCGGCGGGCCTCGGCCAGCGCGAGGGCGCGCGCTTCGGCTTCGCTCGCCGCCGCGGAGAGGTGCGAGAGATCGGCGAGCGGCAGCTCGCAGCGAGATGCCGTGGCGATGACCTGGACCGGCTCCTCGTCCCGCAGGGCGAAGATGGTGCGCAGCGCCTCGTGACGGCGGATGATCTCGGCGAAGATCCGTTCCAGCAGAGCCGGCCGAAGCTCTCCGGACAGACGCACCGCCAAGGGGGTGTTGTAGGCCGGGTTGCCCGGCTCGAGCCGATCGATCAGCCAGAGCCTCTGTTGCGCGAAGGAGAGCGGCGCCAGGCCGCTCCGCGCGGCGGGCACGATCGGGGGGGCCGGCGGCGCACCCTCCTGCCGGGCCTGCCGGACCGCCTCGGCCAGCGCGCCGATGGTCGGCTTCTCGAACAGCGTCCGCAGAGGCAGATCCACCCCGAGCACTTCCCGCAGGCGGGAGATCACCTGGGTGGCCAGCAGCGAGTGCCCGCCGAGGGCGAAGAAATCGTCGCGCACCCCCACCCGCTCGAGACGCAGCACCTCGGTCCAGATCCCGGCCAGCAGCTCCTCCACCGGGTCGCCGGGCGCCGTCTCCTTCTCGCTGCCCCGGACTCTTTCGGGCGCCGGCAGGGCCCGGCGGTCCACCTTCCCCGTCGGGGCGAGGGGGAAGGTCTCGAGCACGACGAAGGCCGACGGAACCAGGTGCTCGGGCAGGCGCTGCCGCATCCAGGAGCGGAGCTCCGCCGCCGGCGCGGCCAGCCCGTCCCGCAACGTGAGATAAGCCACCAGACAGAGATCGCCGCTGGCCCAGGCCCGCGCCAGCACCAGGGCCTCGCGCACCGCGGGATGGCCGCCGAGAACGGCCTCGATCTCCCCGGGCTCGACGCGGAAGCCGCGGATCTTCACCTGCTGGTCGACCCGCCCGAGAAACTCGAGACCGAGCTTCGTCTCATGGTGTGGCCGGCGCCGGGCCCGGTCGCCGGTGCGATACAGCCGCGCCCCGGGCGGGCCCCAGGGATCGGGGAGGAAGACGGCGGCGGTCAAGTCGGGCCGCCCCAGGTAGCCGCGGGTCACGCCCGCGCCGCCGAGGAAGATCTCGCCCGGCACGTCCAGGAGCACGGGGGAGAGCCGCGCGTCCAGCAGATAGACCCCAATCCCCGGCAGCGGCTTGCCGAGCGGAGCGCCGGCCAGGGTCGAGCCCACCGCCTCCAGGCCGTCCGCCTGGAAGACCGTGGCGGCCACGGTGGCCTCGGTGGGGCCGTAGGAGCTGACCAGCCGCGCCTCCGGCGCGACGGTGCGCCCCCATTGCCGCAGGATCTCCGGAGACAGGCTCTCGCCGCCGGTCATGAACAGGCGCACCGACGGGCCGAAGCGCAGGCCGGCGCCGTCCATCTCCTGCACCACCAGGCGCCAGAGAGCGGCGGGCAGCTCCAGCACGGTGAGCTCCCGGGCAGCGCAGAGGGCCAGCAGCTCCCGGGCCGACAAGGCCGCCGGATCTGGATGCAGGACGACCGCGGCGCCCCGCAGCAGGGTCGGCCAGACCGCCACGGCCGAGGCGTCGAACGACAGGGAGGCGGACTGCAGCACCCGGTCGTCCGGGGTCAGCGCCATGACGCCGGCCAGCGCCTCGGCGAACGCCGCGAGACCGCCGTGCACGGCCACCACTCCCTTGGGCCGGCCGGTGGAGCCTGACGTGTAGATCACATACGCGGGCTGAGCAGGGTCCGGAAGGTCCAGCGGCAGGCCCGCGGGAGAGGAGTGGGCCGCGTCAGAGACAGGCTGATCCAGGAAGAGACGCCGCAGCGGCCGGGCGGTGCCATCGGGCAGACGCTCTGCCGTCGCCGCCTCGGTGAGGACCAGGCCGACCCCGGCGTCGTCGAGCATCCAGGCCAGGCGCTCGGCCGGCCAGGCGGGATCCAGCGGCACGTAGGCCCCTCCCGCCCGCAGGACGGCCAGGAGCCCGACGATCATCCGCGGCGAGCGCCGGACGCAGATCCCCACCCGCACCTCCGGCCCCACCCCCAGACCGCGCAGCGAGCGGGCCCAGAGCGCCGACCGGCGTTCCAGCTCCCGGTAGGAGAGGACCTCCCCGGTGCCGGCGAAGATCAGGGCGGGCGCTTCCGGAGCCGCAGCCGCCCGTTCCAGGAAGCGCTCGAGGAGACGCGCCGCCGGCGGCGCGCCGTCCCAGGCCGCGTTCGGCTCCACCAGGGTCTGGTGGCGCTCCGCCGGGAGGAGGAGCGACAGGTCCGCCATCGGCCGGCGGGGATCGGCGACGGCTCCTTCCAGGAGTGCCTCGAAGCGGGCCAGCAGGCGCACGGCCGTGCTGCCGTCGAACAGATCGGTGTTGTGCTCCAGGGCTCCGGCGAAGACGCCCGCCTCCTCCTGCAGGCCCAGCGTCAGGTCGAGCTTCGCCGTTCCGCTGTCCATGGCGACAGGCTCCAGCGAGAGCCCCGGAACGGACAGAGGCCGGGTGGGCGTGTTCTGCAGCGCGAACACGGCTTGGACCATCGGGGGGACCGCGAGGTCCCGCTCCGGAAGGAGCTCTTCGACCAGCCGCTCGAACGGGAGCTCCTGGTGGGCGAAAGCCTCCAGGACCGTCTCGCGCACCTGTCCCAACAGCTCCCGGAACGAGGGCGAGGAGGGCCGGATGCGCAGAACCAGGGTGTTCACGAAGAACCCGATCAGGTCCTCGATCTCGCGCCGGTTGCGGCCGGCGATCGGCGTGCCCAGCAACAGGTCCTCCTGGCCCGCATGGCGCCCGAGGAGGAACGCCCAGGCCGCCAGCAGGATCATGAAGGGAGTGGCGCCCTCGAGCCGACCCAGCTCGCGGACCCTCTCCGACAGAGCGGCGGACAGGTGGATCGCGCGCGTCGCGCCGCGAAACGTCTGCACGGCCGGGCGCGGCCGGTCGGTAGGCAGCTCCAACAGCGTCGGTGCTCCGGCGAGCTTCTCCTTCCAATACGCGAGCTGCCGCTCCAGGACCTCCCCCTGCAGCCAGCTCCGCTGCCAGCGGGCAAAGTCGGCGTATTGCAGCGGCAGCTCGGGGAGCGGCGAAGGCTCGCCGCGCAGGAAGGCCGGGTACAGAGCTTCGATCTCGCGCAACAGCACGCCCAGGGACCAGCCGTCGGAGACGATGTGGTGCAGGGTGACCAGCAGGAGGTGCTCCCGCTCGGCCAGGCGGAGCAGGCCGCTGCGCAGCAAGGGACCGTGCCCGAGGTCGAAGGGAGACCGGGCCTCCTCCAAGGCGAGCTCGCGCGCGCCATCCTCACGCACCTCGTCCGGCACTTCCGACAGATCGAGCCCCTGCAGCTCCAGGCGTACGGCCTCGGGAGGCGCGATCACCTGCACCGGCTGGCCTGCCTGCGCGACGAACGAGGTGCGCAGCACCGCGTGCCGGCGCACCACCTCCCCGAGGGTCCGCTCCAGAGCCTCCACCGACAGCTCGCCGCCATCGCCGGTCAACCGCACCGCCAGCGGGACGTTGTAGGCCGGATTGCCCGGTTCGAGCTGGTCGAGGAACCAGAGCCGCTGCTGCCCGAGGGACAGGGGCTCTCCCCCATCCGTGGGAGCCGCGGCCCGGGAGAGGATCGGCGCGCCCGCGTCTTCGGCCGGCGTCGCGCCCAGGCTGCGGGCGAGCTCGCGCAGGCTCGGCGTCTCGAAAAGGCGCCGCAGCGGCAGCTCCAAACCCAACACCTCCCGCACGCGGGTGACCACCTGGGTGGCCAGCAGGGAGTGCCCTCCCAGCGCGAAGAAGTCATCGTGGGCTCCGATCCGCTCGAGCCGCAGCACCTCGGCCCAGATCGCCGCCAGCGCCTCTTCGATCGGGCCGGACGGCGCGACATAGCCCCTGTCTTCGGCGTCTCCGGCCAGCGGAGCCGGCAACGCCCGGCGGTCCAGCTTGCCGTTGGCGGTCAGCGGCAGCGCCTCCAGGACGGCCCAGGCCGCGGGCACCATGTAGTCGGGCAGCTTGTCGCGGAGCCAGGAGGAGAGCGCCGGTTTCGGATCGGTTGAATCGGACGGATCGGCCGGATCGAGGACCACATAGCCGACCAGGTGGCGCTCGCCCGCCGCGCCATCCTGCCGCGCCAGGACGGCGCATTCCCGGACCGCGGGATGGCCGGCCAGCACCGCCTCGATCTCTCCCGGCTCGATGCGGAAGCCGCGGATCTTCACCTGATCGTCGAGCCGCCCCAGGAATTCGACGGTTCCGTCCGGCCGCTGCCGCGCCAGATCGCCGGTGCGGTACAGCCGCTCGCCATCGCCCCATGGGTGGGGCACGAAACGCTCGGCGGTCGGCTCCGGACGATTCCAATACCCGCGGGCGAGGCCATCGCCCCCGATGCACAGCTCGCCCGTCGAGCCCGGCGGCACCAGCCGCAGCCAGCGGTCCAGCACGTAGATCCTCGTGTTGGCCAGCGGCAGGCCGATCGGGATGCCGGCCGCCCCGGCAGGGACCTCGCAGATGGGGTGCCAGGCCGCGAACGTCGTGCTCTCCGTCGGACCATAGCCGTTGAGCAGCCGCCGCGGCGGCCGACGTGCCAGAACCCTCCGCGCCGCCGCGGGGTCCACGGCCTCGCCGCCGACCAGCAGCTCGCTCATGTGCTGGAAGGCGTCCGGCACCTCCTGAGCCATCCTGGTGAACAGGGACGAGGTCAGGAACATGGAGGTGACCCGCTGCTCGCAGAGGGTTGCGGCGAAGGCCTGCGGGTCCAGCACGGTTTCGCGCGGGATCACGACCACGGCCGCTCCGGTCAGCAGGGCGCCCCAGATCTCGTAGGTGGCCGCGTCGAAGCTGATGTTCGCCACGTGCCCGAGGCGCGCGCCCGGTCCCAGGTGCACGTAGTTGGTCTCACAGACCAGGCGCACGATGGCCCGGTGGGTCACCGCCACCCCCTTGGGACGGCCGGTGGAGCCGGAGGTGTAGATGACGTAGGCGAGGGCGTCCCCCCCGATCCCGTTCCGGCTCTCCCTGCTCTCCTCTCCGGGCGAGGGGAGCCCCCACGCCACCAGCTCCAGGCGGGGCGGGGGGCGGAGCGCCGCCATTCGGTCCCGCGTCGCCGCATGGACGAGGACGGCCCGCGCCCCGGTGTCCTCCAGCATGAAGGCCAGGCGCTCGTCCGGATAGCCGGCATCCAGCGGCACGTAGATCCCACCGGCCTTCAGGATGGCCAGCATGCCCAGGATCAGCTCGGGCGAGCGCTCCATCGCGATGCCGACCGGCGTCTCCGCGCCGACTCCGAGCGAGCGCAGGCGCAGCGCCAGGCGGCTCGACTCCTCGTCGAGCCGGCGGTAGGTCCAGATCTCTCCCCGAGCCAGGATCGCCGGCTCTTCCGGCAGCTCCCGCGCCACCTGCCCGAACAGCTCGGGCAGCCCGGCCTCCCGCGGATACGCGCTCGCGGTGTCGTTCCACCGCCGCACCAGCTGCTCGCGCTCGCCCGCGAGCAGCAGCTCCAGCTCCCCCACCTCCCGGTCCGGCTCGGCCAGCGCGCTCTCCAAAAGACCCGTCAGGCGGTCCAGCAGACGCTCGGCCGTCGTCCGGTCGAACAGCTCGGCGTCGTACTCCACATAACCCTGGAAACCCGAGGGGCTGTCGTTCAGCACCAGGGTGAGGTCGAACCTCGACAGCCCGTTTTCGATGACGAACGGGTTCAACGTCAGATGGGGCAGCTCCAGCTCCCCGGCCGGGGCGTTCTGCAGCGCGAACACCGTCTGGACGAGCGGCGGGTATCCTCCCTCACGCTCGGTGATCAGCTCGTCGACCAGCTGCTCAAACGGCAGGTCCTGGTGGGTGTAGGCTCCCAGCGCCGCCTGGCGCACCCGTCCCAGCAGCTCCCGGAAGCTCGGCGGCGGCGTACCGCGCATCATCACCCGCAGCACCAGGGTATTGACGAAAAACCCGATCAGCTCCTCGATCTCCCGCCGGTTGCGGTTGGCGATCGGGCTGCCCACCAGCACGTCCTCCTGGTGGGCCAGACGGCCCAGGAGCACGCCGAACGACGCCAGCAGGGTCATGAACGGCGTCACACCCTCGCGCCGCGAAAACGCCTCCAGCTCCCGCGTCAGACCCGCGGACAGCCGGGCCGGCAGCGCCCCGCCGCGATGGGTGGGCGTGACCGGCCGCGGCCGGTCGGCCGGCAGCTCCAGGCGCAGCGGCGCCCCGGCCAGCGCGTCGTGCCAGTGGGCGAGCTGCACCGCGAGCACCTCGTCCTGCATCCACTCGCGCTGCCAGATGGCGAAGTCCGCGTACTGGATCGGCAGATCCGGCAGCGGCGAGCTCTCCCCGCGCGAGAACGCTCCGTAGAGCAGTGCGACCTCGCGCTGCAGGACTCCCATCGACCAGCCGTCCGAGACGATGTGGTGCATCACCGGGATCAGCGCATGCTCGCGCGCGCCCAGCCGCAGCAGGATGGCGCGCAGCAGCGGACCACGCTCCAGGTCGAAGGGGCGCAGCAGCTCCGCGAGCCCAAGCCGCCGGACCTCGGCCTCTGCCGCGCTCTCCGGCAGGCCTTCCAGCGAGATCAACGGCAGCGGCACCGGCTGGCTCTCCAGCACTCTCGACACCGGACCGCGCGACGAGCCGTGGAACGTCGTCCGCAACGCCTCGTGCCGCCGCACCACCTCCTCCAGGGTGCGGCGCAGCCGGGCGGGGTCGAGCGCGCCGGTGAGCCGCATCGCCCACGGCATGTTGTAGACCAGGGTGCCCGGCTCGAGCTGCTCGACAAACCACAGCCGCTGCTGGGAAAAGGAGAGCGGCAGCTCGTCGCCAGGAGACCGCGGCACCGGCAGGATGGGAGGGACATCGCCCAGGAAGGCGCGCCCCTGCAGCAGAGGATGGAGCGCCGCCGACAGCCCCGCGATGGTCGGCCGCTCGAAGAGGTCGTGGACCGGCAGCTCGACGCCGAAGGTCTCGCGCACGCGCGAGACCACCTGAGTGGCCAGCAGCGAGTGCCCGCCGAGGGCGAAGAAGTCGTCCGTCACGCCCACCCGCTCCCGTCCCAGCACCTCTTCCCAGATGCCGGCGAGCAATCCTTCGACCGGATCGCGCGGCGCCACGGAACCGTCCTCCCTGCCTGCCGCCGCCGTCGTCCCCTCGGGCGCCGGCAGGGCCGCGCGGTCGAGCTTGCCGTTGGGGGTCAGCGGCAGCGC
>DATFPH010000261.1:0-29178 GCA_035264905.1 Thermoanaerobaculia bacterium | reverse complement strand
CACAGAGGACCGGGAGAGAGGCGCCGTCGAGGCGCAGCTCCAGGGTGGAGGGATCGACGCCGGTCCCCGCGTCCTGCCAGGCGAGCTCGATCTCCGGAGAGCGTTCGGCCAGGAGCGCTCCATCCCTGGGCGCCTGGATCTCGATCGTGGGTGGCACCGCGTCGGCGAAGAGGGCGAGGTCGCGGACCTGCGCTTCGGCGGGGAGGTCCACCCGAAGGGCCAACCGGCCCGCGGCGTCGATTTTCGCGAGCGAGGAGCCGGCGGCCACCCAAACCGAGCCGTCAGCCGGGTGGGCCGCGAGGGCGGAGATCGCTCCCTGGCCGCCGAAAGGCTCGATGCGGACGAGAACGTTCCCCGAGGGGCCGACCCGCCATAGGGCCTTGGCGTCGGCAAGCCAGGCGCCGCCGTCGGGGGCGGCGGCGAGCGCGGTCAGGTTTTGGGCGGCGGTGGATGCCTGGAGCGTGCCGTCCGGGCCGAGCCGGCGGGCTTCGTCGCGTAAGGCGATCCAGAGCCCTCCCGCCGGAGGCACGGCGAGGCCGCGGACATCCGGATTCTTCCCGAGGTCAAGTGCGCGAAGGGGGGCTCCGCCGACCGGGTCGTGCGCTGCGATGCTCTGCGCCGTCGCCACCCAGAGGAGGTCCGCGGCCGGATCGAGGGCCAAGTCCACGGCCGGCTCGGGGAGGCGGTGGGAGGCGAGTATGGCTCCGGCGGCGGACAGGCCGCGAAGCTCGCGTCCGGCGGCGAGCCAGACCGAGCCGTCCTCCGGACGAACTGCGAGGTGAGCGTGCACGGTGGCAGGAAGGCCGAGGGAGAGCGTGAGGCCGCGGGTGCCGTCGAAGCCGAGGGAGAGCAGAGAGCTGCCGGCCCAGACCCAGGCCGTCGTGCGGGCCGGATCGAGCGCGACGGCGCGGGCGCCGCCCGGCTCGGGCAGCACGAGCAACGGGCGGCTGTCGGCCAGGCCGATCCGGTGAGCTCCGGCGGTATCGGCGCTCCACAAGGCCTCGCCGTGCGACGGGTCGGTCGCGTTGCGCTCGGCGTGCGCTCTGGGACTTAAATCACCTGCAATCGCCACCACCATAGCGGCGAAGAGTATAAGAAGTCGGCGTGACATATGGCGCATCCCCTCATCCCGGAATCGGCAGAAGACAGAGATCTCCCTTCAGACAGGTACGCGCAGATTGCACGGCCCGCCGGTTGGGTTATAGGTTTTCAGCTTCCGCTGACAATAGTGCTGAGGCGTAGGAGAAGCGGGACAAGGTGCCGTTGAGCGGAGGAAATGCGCGCCTACCTTCGCCCCGCCGATCGCACCTGTGTAACCAGCCGGCGGACGAGGTCGATCGTCGCCGCTTCCCGCGCGGCGGCGTCGCAGAAGAGCCGCAGGGCTTTGCGGGCCTCCGGCTGCACGTCCTGCTTCTCGAAGACCCAGAGCATCTCTTGGGCCAGCGCTTTCACCTCGCCGGTTTCGCCCCTCTCCAGCAGGAGCTCGGCCAGCTCCAGAGTCGCCAGCGCGGCGTGGTAGGCGATCTTCTCCTTCGTGAAGGCGGCGCGCACGCGCGCGAAACCCTCCAGGGCCTCGTCCCGCCGGCCCCGGCTGCGCAGCACTCTCGCTTCCAGCCAATCCAGCCGGATCAGGTCCATGGCCCTGTTCAGCTCCTCCGCCAGGGCGCGCACGCCGGGAAGAAGCTCCGCAACCTCTTCGTGGCGGCCGAGGTCGTCCAGGACCACGGCCCGATTGAAAAGGAGGACGCAGCGCAACCGCCGATCTCCCGAGGTCGCGATGAGGGGCTCCGCTTCGGCTAGGGTTTTAAGCGCGGCTTCAAAATCGCCCTTATGCTCCAAAGTGGAAAACTTTCTGAGGAGGACCCAGCCTGCCGCTTCTCCGCCTCCACTGGCCACCAAGGCTTTCGCGTGTAGCTTCAGAGCCTCGCCGTAGCGCCCCTGATCTCGCCGAAGGGCTGCTTCCCAATCATATAGTCGCCACTCGGGGAAGAGCCCGGGGCCATATCCGGCCTCCCAGAGCTTTCTGGCCTGGCTGAGAGCCCTCTCCGACTCGGGAAGATCACCACAAAGTCGGAGCGCTTCGGAGAGGCGCGCGAATGCGAGACAGCGCAAGCTCGAGTGCCGGCTTTCCCGGGCGGCAAGGAGATCCGCCAGGCGAGACGCCGCATCTGCAATTTGGCGGGCCCGGTGGGGCTCGGAAGCCAAGCGCTCGGCGCTCGCCTGGCAGAGCCAGAGGCAGACATCGGGCCTCTGGTACTCGGAAAGACCCTCGACTAGAAGGCGAGGCGACTCGGAACGATCGAGGCGGGCGCATAACTCGGCGAGCTCTCGCGCCTCTTCCTCGGCAGAAGGAACTCCCTCGTGGCAGGAATCCAGCTCGATGAGAGCGGATGTGGCGGCCAAAACGGCCGCATCGGCCACGGCCGAGAGCGCAGGTTCCGGGCCGCTCGTTCTCTGTGCCGAACCGGTCCGGCCGCCTGCGTGCCGGAAGGCTCGCAGAAAGCGGAGGGAGGGGCTGACCAGGTGGGGGCGAAACCCGGTTGCATCGGCGATGTCCTCCAGCGTTTCCTGGGTAGCTGCCAATTCGCCGCGCTCGATCTTCGACAGGTCGCTCTGGTCGATGCCAGCCCTTTGCCCCACCTGCTCCTGCGTCGCATGGGCGCCCTTGCGGAGAAGCACTGCCAGCAGCCCCGAATCTTCCGGGTCAATGCGGCGTCTCGCCATACCGAAAGCCCTCCTGGACCCTGCGGGAGGGTCTCTCTGCGAACTTTTTCACCGAATTCGCGGCACCATAACCCTGTGGAGGAGCGACCGCGGGATCATGGGGATCACGCAGGTGCGCTCTCCCGGGAGTCCCCATGCGCACGAAGTCTCCAGCTCTCTTTCTCGCAGCCTTCCTCCTGTTGGGCACCTTCTCCGCGGTTCCTGCCGCTGCAGAGCCACGCGGAACCAGCTTGAACGGGCTGTGGGCGCAGCTCTCGAGCTTGATCACGAGCTTCTGGAGCGAAGCGGGCTGCGGCATCGACCCCGACGGCGGCTGCTCGCCAACCAGCGGCCCTACCGCCGACCTTGGCTGCGCCCTCGAGCCCTACGGCGGCTGCCATGAGCACGCCGACTTGGGCTGCGCCCTTGAACCAGATGGCAGTTGTAGAGCCGGTTCGAGTGGTTTCGACCAGGCGGACGCAGGCTGTGGTCTTGACCCAAACGGGCATTGCGGCGGTTAGTAGCTCCTTTTTATTCATTGTTGCCCTCTCTCTCGGCGATTTCGGAAGCAGGGAGGGAGGTAGTTCTCCGGGTTCGAAGCGCAGCCCGGATTCCAGCGCGCCCTTTGCAGGTATTTGAGGGAATCCTACCTCCGCCCCGCCGATCGCACCTGCGTAACCAGCCGGCGGACCAGGTCGAGCGTCGCCGCTTCCCGCGCGGCGGCGTCGCAGAAGAGCCGCAGGGCTTTGCGGGCCTCCGGCTGCACGTCCTGCTTCTCGAAGACCCAGAGCATCTCTTTGGCCAGGGCCTTCACCTCGCCGGTTTCGCCCCGCTCCAGCAGGAGCTCGGACAGCTCCAGAGTCGCCAGGGCGGTGTCGTAGGCGATCTTCTCCTTCGCGAAGGCGGCGCGCACGCGCGCGAAACCCTCCAGGGCCTCGTCCCGCCGGCCCCGGCTGCGCAGCACTCTCGCTTCCAGCCAGTCCAACCGGATCAGGTCTATGGTCTGGTTCAGCTCCTCCGTCAGGGCGCGCACGGCGGGAAGGAGCTCCGCCACCTCTTCGTGCCGGCCGAGGTCATCCAGGACCACGGCCCGATTGAAAAGGAGGACGCAGCGCAGCCGCCGATCCCCGGAGTTCGCGATGAGGGGCTCTGCTTCGGCCAGGGTCTTGAGTGCCGCTTCAAAATCGCCTTTCTGTTCCAGAGTGAAAGATTTCTTGAGGAGGACCCGGCCTGCCGCTTCTCCGCCTCCACTAGCCACCAAGGCTTTCGCGTGCAGCTTCAGTGCCTCGCCGTATCGTCGCTGGTCTCGCCGGAGGGATGCTTCCCAATCATATAGTCGCCACTCGGGGAAGAGCCCGGGGCCATACCCGGCCTCCCAGAGCTCCTTGGTCTGGCAGA
Organism: Thermoanaerobaculia bacterium; assembly: GCA_035264905.1. Lineage (GTDB taxonomy): Bacteria > Acidobacteriota > Thermoanaerobaculia > Multivoradales > UBA5704 > UBA5704. Next base: position 25,077 of record DATFPH010000261.1, on the reverse strand, counting down.
ATGCCGTGTCCGCACCAGGGAGATCACCACAAAGCCGGCGCGCGTCTGCAAGCCGTGCGAGCGCAAGGCAGCGCAGGCTCGAGTGCCGGCTTTCCCGGGCCGCAAGGAGATCCGCCAGGCGAGAGGCCGCATCTGCCAATCGGCAGGCTCTGTGGGGCTCGGCCATCACGCGCTCGGCGCTTGTCTGACAGAGCCAGAGGCAGACCTCGCATCTCTGGTACTCGTGGAGGCCCTCGACCAGAAGACGAGGAGACTCGGCACGATCGAGGCGAGAGCACATTTCGGCGAGCTCACGCGCCTCCTTCTCGGGAGAAGGAGCTCTCTCCCGGCTGGAATCCAGCTCAAGGAGAGCGGGCGTCGCGGCCAACACAGCCGCATCGGCCACAGACGAGAGCACCGGTTCCAGATCGCTGGGTGTCTGTGTCGAGCCGGACTGCCCGCCGGCGAGGCGGAAGGCTCGGAGGAAACGCAGGGAGGGACTGACCAGATGCCGGCGAAACCAGGTCGCTTCGGCAATATCTTCCAGCGTCTCCTGGGAGGCCGCCAGCTCGCCGCGCTCGATCTTCGACAGGTCGCTCTGGTCGATGCCAGCCCTTTGCCCCACCTGTTCCTGCGTCGCGCGGGCACGCTTGCGGAGGAGCACCGCCAGCAGCCGCGAATCTTCCGGATCAACGCGCTTCACCATGCCGAAGGCCTCCCAGACCCTGCTGAAGGGTCGCCATGCGAACTTTTCCACCGAATTCGCGGCACCATAGCTCCTTGGCGGGGCGACCGCGCGGTCATGGGGATCACGCCGGTGCGCTCTTCAAGGAGTCATCATGCGCACAAAGTCTCTAGCCCTCACTCTCGCAGCTTTCCTCCTGTTGGGCGCCTTCTCCGCGGTTCCTGCTGCCGCGGAGCCGCGGGGAACCGGCCTGAGTGGGCTCTGGGCTCAGCTCTTGAGCTTTTTCACAAGCCCCTGGGGTGAAGCCGGCTGCATTGCAGAACCGGATGGCGGCTGTACGGCAGCCAGGAGCCCCGCTGACAACCTCGACGCAGGCTGCGGGCTCGAGCCTGATGGCCGCTGCCACGAGCACGCCGAAGCGGGCTGCATTCTCGAACCAGACGGAAGTTGTAGAGCCGGTTCGGGTGGCCTCGACCAGGCGGATGAAGGCTGCATTGCCGACCCTGACGGCCGTTGTCGCGGTTAGGTCCTCAGCTTACGCCCCCCCTTTCCGGCTGGAGCTCCGGCTGGGAGGAGGGGGCTTGCATTTCGCTGTCTTGATGCCCCTCGAAGCGCAGGCTCGGGTCGCGCTGCACCCTCTTCAGAAAATCCAACACCTGTCGAGTGAGACCCAAGGTGGCTTCCTCCCTGCGGGCCGCCTCGCAAAAGATCTTCAGTGCAGCCAATGCTTCACGGTGAACCTCTTGCGCTCCGAAGATCCAGCCCATTTCCAAGGCCAGCCTCCGCACCTCTGCCAATCGGCCTTCCTCCAAGAGCGGGATCGACTGCTCCAGCGAACATAGGGCTGTGTCAAAAGCAAGGCCTTCCGACGTAAAACTTCGCCGAACCTTTTCAAGGGCGGCTACTCCTTCTGAGCGCTGGCCCCGATTCAAAAGAACACGGGCCTCTAGCCAATCCAAACGAATCAGATCGATTTTTCTTTGAAGTTCAATCGTCAGTTGTCTGACCCGTGGCAATAACTGCTGCACTTCCTGATGCCGGCCGATCTGATCGAGAGCAGTCGCAGTGTTGAAAAGGAGAGTCCAGTGGAGGCGGCGATCGGGAGTTTCTTCGATGCCGGCGCGAGCGCTTTCAAAGGACCTGAGTGCCCCCTCTAAATCCTCCATGACCATCTGTGTTGTGCCCCGTTTCAGGAGTATGCGCCCGGCCGCCTCGCCGCCGCCACATACGGAAAAAGCTTCGTCGTGCCGTGCCAACGCCTCGGGAAACCTGCGCTGAGCGCGGCGCAGGGAAGCTTCCAAATCGAAGAGCCGCCATTTTGGCAAGAGGTCGAGGTCCGAGCCTTCGCCAGCGGGCCAGTGCTCCCAGGCTCGCGCGAATGCCCGCTCGCTGCCGGGGAGATCGCTGGCCACGCGGCGGGCATTGCCGAGATGCGCCCAGGCGCAGGTCAGGGCGTGGGCGACCGAGCGGGCATCGCCCACCATGCGCTCGGCCACGTGCCGGGCCAGCTCCGCGAGATGGACGGAGACATGGGGCTCGTGGCTGGCCATGCGCAGGCTCCTGCGGCAGAGGATCTCGACGAGAGCCCAGCTCCGCGCCTCGCGGATCGACCCTTCGACGAGCTTGAAGCGCTCGGGCCAGGTGTACGTCTCGAGCCGGCTCCAGACCTCCTCGGCCTGCTTGCGCGCCTCGGCCCGGATCTCCTCGCGGCGCTTGCGGACCAGCTCGTCATAGATCGCCCGGCCGGCCAGGGCGGCCCCGCTCAGGGCGCTTCGCGCGAAGCTCCGGCACTCCTCGGGCGTCAACGCCAGAGGCGAGGCGGGATCCCCGGCCCGCAGCGGGTCGTCCATCTCGTCGATCAGCTCGTGTGCCGTGAGGAGCACGTCAAGGGCCTCGGTCTTCTGGCCGAGCTTCTCCAGCGCATCGTCTGCCACATCGCGCTTCAGGTTCCGGACGCCCGTCTCCAGGCCGGAGAGGGTGGACTTGCCCAGGCCGAGATGCTCGGCGGCCTCTTGTTGATTCAGGCCGGTCCGGGTGCGCAGAGCCATGAAGGCCAGGCTGATCGACGGCGGGGGCGGCTTGGGCATGGCCTCTCCTTGTACGGTGCTTTCCAAAGACTCCAGGTGCGCGGGAGGGCTCCGGGCGTGACAAAGAACCGAGATCCGGGCACGCCCGGTCGCGCGGCGCGGAAAAATTTTCGGCATGCCCCTATCTTAGGGGAATTCGAAGATGCGCGGAATCCGCGCCTTCATCTCCGGTTACCGTGAGCCCGCATGGATGAGGCAAAGACCCCGACAGATACCCTGGCCGCGGCGCGGGAGCTGGTGCGCTCCACCATCGAGCGTCTCGACGAGGCGCGGGCGGACCTGGAGGCCACCGCCGCGAGCCTCCGCCTGCCGGAGCGTGAGGATGACATCGATGCGCCTCTCGCCGGCCTGTTCGAGCTGGACGCCGTGATCCGCTGCGCCGTCCACGATCATCTGAAGCCCTTGATCGCCAGCTTACGGAGCCTGCTTCGCACCGGCACGGAGGAGCCACCATGACGAGTTGTCCTGGCCGCACTGTCATAAAGCGCTTCGTGGCCGGAACCGCGAGCCGGTGTGAGCGCCGCGAGATCGTGCGTCATCTCCTGGCCGAGTGTGGCACATGCGCCGCCTCTCTCAGATCGGCTTGGCGGCCACCCATCGAAGAGAAGGCTTACGACGGCGCTTTGGCCCGACGGGCGAGCCGATTCATTTGAATCTGGCAGGAGGCATGCGATGCGAGGCGTAATGTTCGCCGAGCTGGGAGGGACTCTCCGGGCTCTGCGCGAATCGAAGGGGCTCTCCCAAGCCGAGCTGGCCCGGAAGGCCGGGATGGGAAAGAGTCAGGTTTCCAAATACGAGCGCGGCAAGGAGCTGCCGCGGCTCGAATCGCTGGAAAAACTGCTCGACGTCCTCGGCGCTGAGCCCTTGACGTTGTTTTATACCGCGCACCTCTTGAAACATCGGGCCGAGATTTCTCCGATTGCCCTGCTGGTGACCACGACGCCGCTCCTCGACGATCCGGCTTTGGCGAAATTCCGGCTTCTTTTCGGCCAATTGCTGGAGACGTTCGAGATTCTCCTCGCAACCCGTCTTCGCGACGTGGGCCAGGAGGCGCCAGGATGAGCGCTTTCTCACTCGTCCTCGGGATGGGCTTTGGCCTGCCAGGCTCGGTGCCGGCCGCGTGCGCCGTCCTGAGCCTCGACGAGCGGACAGGCACCATCGGCCTTTTCCGGCCAGCGGACCCGGTGCGCAGAGACTCGCTGGCCGTTCACCTCGCCAGCGATCCGCTCTTGGCAGACTCCCGGCTGCGCCTGATTGCCCTCACCGCTCCTTTGACGCCGCGTCCTCTCGAGCGCAAGCCCTGGAGAGCCCGAGCCGTCGAGATCCGCCTGTCGCGCGGCACTTTTGCGAGCTCGTTGCGCGGTCCCAACATGCCCTGGATCTCGCGAGCGCACTCGTGGTCTCGCTATGAGCAAGCGCTCGGGCCTTTTGAGATCTTGCAGGCCCGCGGGTTCCCGCTCCTCGCCATTCCCGCCGAAGCGCCGGCCGCAGAGCTGCCGCTTCGTTGCACGGCCGAGGTTTTTCCCAAGGCGAGCCTCGCGGTGCTCGGTCCTCGGACGGCGTTGCTGAGCCGGCCCGGCGCCAACGAATTTCTCGGACATCTCGATGATTGGCTTTTCCCCCAGCTTTTCACCGCTCCGGAGAGGGGCTCGCCTCCGATCGAGGCACGCCTCGCGGTCCTCGTTCCTGGTCTTCGCCTCGCCCCAGAGGTCCTGGACGAAGTGCGGCGGATCGCCAACCTGCGGCGGCCTGACCCTCGCCGTGCGCCTCTGCGCGCCTTCCTGGCAGCCTTCCAGGGCGTGCTCGCTCTTTGCGGTGGCGCCTGCCTTGTCGGTGCTGCCGGCGATCACGAAGGCTCCGTCCTGCTGCCCTCGCTCTGGCATCCCGAGTGGGAAACCGAATGGAGCGACTTTCGGCGCGAGGTGCCCGAGCTCCGGCGCGTTCCTGTGAACGTTCATCCCAGGTAGAAGCTGGTTTCCCCTCTTAGGAGATCTTTCATGGCCGACGACCTTCAGCCGACCGATGAGCCGAAAATCCGTGGCGGCGATACCGCCGCGGCAGACCACGAGGACGAGCTCTTCACCGCCACGGAGGCCGCAAAGCTTCTCGGCATCCCGAACGCGAGGCTCAGCCGCTATATCGAGGATTTGCGTCTCGACATTCCTCGCGGCAAAAGCCTGCGCATCAACCGGGAAGATCTCGCGGTGCTCCGGACCTACCACAGAAACCGAGCGGACGGTCCTCGCTTTCGAGAAACGCAAGAGGCCCGTGAATTTGCAGAGGCGCTCAAGGACTATGGCCGCATCTTTCGTTCGCTGAGGCAGCTCACCACGGAAGCTCTCAAGGTCGAGAAGCGCCTGCGGAAAGCGGTCCCGGCCGGCCTCGCCGTCATCCATACATTGCCTGAGCCCGACCTGGTCCTGACCGCTCCGTTGAGAGTGAACATCGCTCCGAGCGGCAAGCGCTACCGAGCCAGCTTTCCCGAAGCCGATCTCGAAGCCATGGGTGCGACGCGCGACGAGGCTCTTCTTGAGTTGCGTCAGGAGATCGCTCGCGCATACCAGCGCCTTGAAAGAGGCCGGTACTTCTATAACGAAGACCCGGAGCGGCTCAGCGTTTTAAGAGATCTGATCACTCGGCGGCCTCTCAAGAAGGAGATTTGAAGTCCTGAGGCTGGCTTAGATCCTCAGAGCACTCCGTCGTAGATCTCGGCGAGTGCCAGGCGCGCTTCGACCGACGGGAGCTCGACGACATCTTCCCGGCGGTGGGTTTCGGTGAGCAGCCAGCCGCCGCTTTCACGCATGTAGTGTTCGACGTGGATTTGGTCCTGGGAGACGAGGAGGTACTCGGTCAGGGAGGGGAGAGTCCGGTAGTGCACGAACTTGGTCCCCCGGTCGTAATCTTCGGTCGACTTCGACAGGACTTCGACCACCACCTTCGGATTGAGGAGGGTGTCGACCTCCGCGTCCTCGAACTGGGGTTTATCGCAGACCACGACCAGGTCCGGGTAGGTGTAGAGCCCGGTGACGGAGACCTTCACCCGCATATCGCTAAAATAGACTCGACAACCACGGGGGCGAAGCTGCGTCCTGAAGGCTGTGTAGAGATTTCCGGCCAGTAGGTTGTGGCGCTCGCTCGTCCCGGTCATCGCGAAGATTTTGCCATCCAGATACTCGCTCCTGGTTTCGGAGCGCCGTTCCAGGGCTAGATAGTCTTCGGCGGACATGCGGGGTCTTGGGTCCGACGCCATAGGACCACTGTAGCATAGCCCCGCCCCCACCTCTGGCATTCCCCCCGCCTTGGCGCTATCCTCCTCCTAGTTCTATTTGCTTTCATCTATTTCTCTGATGCCCGGGCTGCCCCTTTAAGGGGGGCGAAGCCTGTGCGGGGAGGCTGCTGTGTCTGACTTTCTCAACTGCCCGAAGTGCGGGAGCACGAGCGTCAAGAAGGTGCCTTTCACCTGGTGGGGGGGCGCCCTTGGACCGGCCCTCCTGACCCACGTCCAGTGCCAGGGGTGCGGGACGCAGTACAACGGCAAGACGGGCCGTCCGAATGGCTCCGCGATCACCGTCTATCTCGTCGTGGCGACCGGGCTTGTCGCCATCGTGGTCTACTTCCTGACCGCGCGGCTTTGATCCTCCAGAGGAGCGTTGCATGGCTGAGTCATCCAGGGAGGCGGCCCGGCCGCATCTCATCCTGCCCATCGGCACGCAGGTGGTGAGCCGCGTCGAGCTGCGCGATTCTCGCGGCAACGTGATCTGCCCGGCCGGCGCGGTGGGTGAGGTGATCCAGGCGCCGCTCGACGGCACGCATTCCTATCGCGTCCGCCTGCCCGACGGCCGCGAGGTGGCGTTCCAGCGGCAGAACCTGTCGATCCACAAGCACACCCAGCGCGACGACCTGGCCGCCGCGGCAGCGGACCGGATCGAACGGGAGCTGTGGGATCACGTGATCTATCGATGCGTAATCGGCTCGCAGGCGTATGGCCTCGCCGGCGAAGCCTCGGATATCGACCGCCGCGGCTTCTATCTGCCGCCGGCCGAGCTCCACTGGTCCCTCTTCGGGGTCCCCGAGCAGCTCGAAAACCGCGAAACGCAAGAGACGTACTGGGAGATCGGGAAGTTCCTGACCATGGCGCTCAAGGCGAATCCGAATGTGCTGGAGTGCCTCGCCACGCCGCTGGTCGAGACCTGTGCTGCCCTGGCCGCGGAGCTGCGGGAGAACCGATCACGTTTCCTCTCCAAGCTGATCTATCAGACGTACAACGGCTACGTGCTCTCCCAGTTCCGCCGGCTGGAGCAGGACCTGCGCACGACGGGTAAGCTCAAGTGGAAGCATGCCATGCATCTGATCCGCCTCCTGATCGCCGGGATTGCGGGGCTGGAAACGGGAGAGATCCCGGTGGCTGTCGACGCGGAGCTGCGGGACCGGCTCCTGGCCATCCGGCGCGGCGAGGTCCCCTGGAAAGAGATCGACGCCTGGCGGCTGGATCTCCACCGGCGCTTCGACGCGGCGTTCGAACGGACGTCCCTTCCCGAGCGGCCGGATTACGCCTGGGCCAATGATTTTCTGATCCGGGCGCGGAGGAGTGCGCTGCCACGCGCCTGAGCGTCCCGTTGGCACCATCAGGTTGAGGTCGCGGGTCGCCCCTTCGATCAGCGAGCAGTCGGGCGCACCGCGCGTTGCTCTCGTCAGCTCGCCTTCTGCGCCTGCACCTGGCGCATCTGGGCGACGACTTCCTGACCGCTGTAGAACAGGGGGGCAAAGGGGCTCTGAGCCTCACCGAGCGACTCCCGGTCCACCTCGCTGGTGAGGAGCCCCTTGGGAGTGAGCGCGTAGAAATGGACCTTGCCGGCCTCGGGGAGCGGCGTGTCCTTCGCCTGGGTCATCTGCGGGAGTGCTTTTTGGACCAGGTTGACGAATTCCTTGGCGGCCTTGCGGACGTTCTCGTGGGCGCCTCCGCCTTTCATCCCGCCGCCCGACCGGTAATAGAGGCCGGCGTCGCCGTCGGCGAAACAGGCCAGGGTCAGCACCGTGTCCCCGATTCCCATCTCCATCACCAGACCATAGGCTTCGTCGTCCTTGACGTCGCCGGCCGAACCGAGGCTCTGCGGGGATGTCGCGAACGCCCGCTTGCGCAGGTTGGCATAGACCACCTCGGGAGGATCGACAGGTTTCACCGGCCGCTGGATCGCGCCATGCGGCCCCGTGCCGGGCGCCCCCTTCGCAGGCCCCTTCGCGGCCAGCTTCTGCTTACGCACGTACCAGAAGGCGACGGCCAGGAGGATGACGCCAATCACTTGGAAGGGATGAATGTGTTCCATCGGCTCGCTCAGATTTTCCAGGTCTCTCTCTTCCCGATGTTATCGGAGATGGGCTCCTGGGGATAGAGGTCCTCACAGCCCGGCGAAGATATCTTCGGCCGGCACGGTCTCCGGCGGCACGCCCGCGCCGAGCCGGAACGTCTCGTAGCGCAGGATGTCGTCGAGGTCCGGGCGCGAGAAGAAGACCCGGACGATGGAGGGTTGCTGCGTCCGGTGGGCCGCGAGAGCCCGCCGCTTGGCCTCGCTCCAGCGCCCGATGTCGATCAGGAAGTCGACGCCCGGGCGGGCGGCCAGGCGGTCGCGGCCGGTCTCGTCCCAGGGCATGAGCGAGCCGGCCCAGAGCAGGCGCGGCACGCGGTGCGGGGACCCGAGATCGGGATGCCAGCGCGCATCCGCTGCCGCGGTCACGGCATCCGAGGTGAAGCGGCTGATCGCGATGTGATCGGGGTGCAGATTGCCGCCGTTCGGCTCGAACGTGATCACGATCTCCGGCCGATGCTCGCGGATCAGGCCGACGAGGGAGGCGCGGATCTCGTCTGGAGGCGCCGCCGCCAGCTTCTTGTCCTCATAAGGCAGGATCTCCAGGCGGGTCACGCCCAGGATCTCGGCCGCCGCGCGCAGCTCCCGCTCGCGCACGGCCGGAAGCTCTTCGACCGTGGTCAGCGGTGGCTGACCCACCGAGCCCCGCTGCCCGAGGGTGGCGCAGCAGAGGATCACCTCGCGGCCGGCTTCGCGGGCTTGCAGCGCCACACCCACCGTGAAGAAGCTCTCGTCGTCCGGATGGGCGAAGCTCAAGAGGATCGACATCGGCGGTGACTGTACCGCAGGGGGCCGTCAGCCGAAGAGCGAGAGCTGCTCGCCCGGCCGGCGGAATGCGGCGGTCGACAGCTCGGGGCGGGGCTGATCGAGGCCATAGCGTCTCTGGAAGGTCTCGAACGTGGCGCGGATCTGCTCGGCGAAGATCCCCTCGCCGCGCATCCGGCTGCCGAACGTCGAGTCGTAGATCTTGCCGCCGCGCATCTCGCGCACCCGGTTCAGCACCTTGTCCTTGCGGTCGGGGAAGTGTTCCTCCAGCCAGCTCTCGAACAGCCCGGCCACGGCCCCGGGGAGGCGCAGCATCACGTACCCCGCGCTCTGCGCCCCGGCCGCCGCGGCGGCCTCCAGGATCTTCGGGATCTCATGGTCCGTGATCGCCGGCACGACCGGCGCCACCATGACCGACGTGGGGATCCCCGCCGCCGCCAGCCGCTCGATCGCCTTCAAGCGGTCGCGCGGATGGGAGGCGCGGGGCTCCATGCGCCGGGCGAGCTCGCCGTCCAGCGTTGTGATGGAGATCGCGACCGCGGCGGCTTGATGCGCGGCGAGCTCCTGCAGGTAGTCGATGTCCCGGGTGACCAGCTCGTTCTTGGTGATCACCGCCACAGGGTGGCGGAGCTCGGCGAACACCGCGAGGCAGCGGCGGGTGATCTCCAGCTTGCGCTCGGCCGGCTGATAGCAGTCGGTGTTGCCGGACAGGGCGATGACCTGCGGGACCCACTTGGGAGACGACAGCTCCTTGCGCAGCAGCTCGGGAGCATCCTCCTTGATCAGGATGCGGCTCTCGAAGTCGAGGCCCGCCGAAAAGCCAAGGTACTCATGGCTCGGCCGGGCATAGCAATAGATGCAGCCATGCTCGCACCCCCGGTAGGGATTGATCGAGGCCGCGAAGCCTACGTCGGGGCTGTCGTTCTTCGCGATGATCGACCGCGAGCTGTCGCGCAGCAGCTCGGTGGGGACCCGGTCGGGACCCGGGACCTCCATCTCGATGGAGACCCGCTCGAAGCGGTTCGTCGGATTGGTGCCGGCCCCGCGGCCTTTGGGAGAGGTGAGGGTGGTGTTCGGAACGCCTGCCATAACGGGCACAGTATACCGCATCTTGCGCCTGAGTTACGCCTGAAAATTTGATATCCTGAACGTCACCATGAGAAAGCTCCTCTGGATTGGCGGTGGCTTTGCCGTGCTGCTGGTCGCGTTCGTGGCCGTGGCGTTCCTGGTGGATTTCGACTCGCCGCGCTTGGGCAAGGCGGTGCTGGCCGAGGTGAGTGCGCGGACCGGTCTCCAGATCGAGGCGGACGCGTTCCGGCTGAACCTGTCGCGCGGCTTGAAGATGGATGGAGTGCGGTTCGTCACGGACGGGCCCAGCGGCCGGCTGAGCGTCCAGGCTGCGGGACTCCTCGCCGAGCACCGCCTCGCCCCTCTGCTGCGTGGCCGGGTCGAGATCGAGCGGATCGTGGTCTATGACCCGAAGATCGAGCTGGTGACTCCTGAGGAGGAAGCCCCCGGGATGACCCCGAAGCCCGGGGTCCGGCCGGCGGGGGCCACCGGAATGTCCAAGGCGCCCGTCCAGGGCTCGGCTCCGAGAGACGCCGCGAAAGGACCGATGCTCTCTGTGGACCGCATCTGGCTGCGCGGCGGCACGCTGGCTACCCGGACCGAAGGGGCGCCGGCGCCGGACGTGGAGATCCGGGGGATGGATGTCGAGCTCCGCGACCTCGCGTTGCTGGACGCGCCGACCGCGCTCCAAGGCCTGCGTGCCGGAGGGGACCTGCACACCGGCGAGGTCGTGCTCGGCGGGCTGCGCGCCACGGAGGGGAGTGGCAAGCTGCGGCTGGCCGACGGGCACTTCCTCCTCGAAGACTTCGGGCTGAAGCTCCCCCAGGGGCGCTTCCTCCTGGGCCAGTTCGACGCCGATCTGAACCAGGACCCCTTCGCCTACCGCTTCACCATGCGCGTCGACCCGCTGGAAGCGAACGCCGTGCTCGCCGCGGGCTCCGGCGGGGGCTTCGGCCCCGGAATCCTGGCCTTCGACGCCACCGGGTTCGGCACGGAGACCCGCGACTTGGCAGGTGAGGGGACTTTCTCCCTGGCGGCGGGCCAGCTGCCGGGCTCGCCCCTGTTCACTGCGATCGAAGCCGTGCTCGGCCGCGCCGCGCTGAAGGGCTCGGCCTATGAGCCGGTCTCCGTGCCGTTCCGCATGCGCCGCGACCGGCTGACCGTCGACCCTTTCGAGCTGCGGACCCCGCTCCTGTCGCTCGGCTTTTCCGGCTGGGCGGACCTCGCCGGCCCGGTGGACTTGCGGATCGCCGTGCGCGCTCCCCGCGACGCCGTGGCCCTGGCGCGCGTTTCACCGGAGATCCTCGATCTGGTGGACGACGGGGGCTGGGTGACCATCCCGCTGCGCGTCGTGGGGACGTTGGAGGCCCCCAAGGTCACCGCCGATGCCCAGGCTTTGCGCGCCCAGGGCAAGCGCGCCGTCCGCGAAGTCGTCCGGCAGCAGGTGGAGAAGGGCGTCGGCCGGGTCCTCGGCAAGCTGTTCGGGCACCGCTGATTCAGGGTGGCGGAGCGATGTCCGTCCCCAGGGGCTCGACCGTGTTCGGAGCCATGACTGAGGGCGGATTGACCCCGCCATGGACCTCCAGATCCGTCGTGACCGGCTCGGTGGTCTCCGGCTCCGGCCTTGCCGGCCTGATGTCGATCTCGACCGGCACGGGTTCGACCGTTCCCTGATCTGTCCTCTGATCCGTTCCCGCATCCGTGGCCGCGGTCGCTTCCAGATCCGTGGTCACGGGCTCGTCGGCCTCGTTCGTTCCGGGCCTGCCGAGCTTTGCATTCCCGGCCTCGATGACCTCCACGTTCGGGTCCATGGGCTCGGTTGTCGCTGTGCCCGTCGCCGATTCTTCCACCGCGGGCTCTTCCGATCCCCAGCGCTCCCGGGTGGCGAACAGGACGAGCGCCGCCAGGACCGCCACGGCCACCGCGATTCCCACGATCAACGCCACGGGCAGCCGTTTCCCTGCCGGAGCTTCTCCCGTCTTCCGCACCGCCCGGACCGGCGCGGGAGCCGGCGCGATGGGTTGGGCCGCCGCGGGGGGCGCCTCCAGCGTGCGGCGAAACTCTCCGCAGCCGGAGAACCGCTCATCGGGATTCTTCGCCAGGGCGCGCAGCACGACCGCGTCCAACCAGGCGGGGATCTGCGGATTCCGCGTCCGGAGCGGCTCCGGAACGCGATACACGTGGGCTTCCTTCAGAGCGAAGTCCGTGTCGTCGGAGTCCGCCGCCTCGGCGAACGGGGGGCGCCCGGTGAGCATCTCGTACAGCACGCATCCGAAGCTGTACACGTCGGTCCGGTGATCGACGGTGCGCGGCGAGCGGATCTGCTCCGGGCTCATGTAGTGCGGCGTGCCAAGGGATGTCGTCGCCTGCGTCACGCGCTGCCGTCCCAGCGACAGGGCGATCCCGAAATCGGTCAGGCTGGCGTGATCCTCCTGATCCAGGAGGATGTTCGAGGGTTTGACGTCGCGGTGGATGACTCCCTGCTGGTGGGCGTAATCGAGGGCGTCGAGCACGTCGCGCGCGATGCCCAGAGCCTCGCCGACCGACAAGGGGCCCTGGACGTCGTGCAGGCGGTCGGCCAGGTTCTTCCCCGACAGCAGGGGCATGACGAGGAAGTACTGGCCGTCCTCCGCGAAGAAATCGCTGACGTGGACGATACGCGGGTGATTCAGCCGGGCCTGCGACTGGGCTTCCTGAAGGAAGCGCTGGCCGAACTCGGGATCGGTTTCCACGTGCCGCGCCATGGCCTTGATCGCCACCTTCCGGTGCAGGATGGTGTGCTCGGCGCGCCAGACCTCGCCCATCCCCCCTTCGCCGATCTTCTCTTCCAGAAGGTAGTCGCGGATTCTTTGGCCTTCTTGCATCCCGCTCCTTTCTCAGCTCTCCGGCGGCGATGGCGGCGGCTCGAGGGCGGTGAACCGCCAGAGCGTGTCGCCCGTCCGGAGGACCGCGGAGTCCGGCAAACGCCGTTTCTCCTCGATGAGCGTTCCGTCCACGAACGTGCCGTTCATGCTGTTTTCATCGTCGATCCAGAATCCGCCGGGCCGGTGCACGATGGAGGCGTGCCGGGCGGACATCCGGGGGTCCGTCGTGATGCGGATCTCGCACTCGGGTGCGCTCCCCACGAGATTGCTCCCTTCGCGGACGAGGAAGACCTCCCCGTCGGTTTGCCAGGTGTAGGTCGCCATCACGCCCACGATATGCCGACCCTCGCCATTGAAGACCGTTCGAGGGACTGCCGCGCCGGCGAGGGGAGCAGAGGACATTTCGGCATCCGGGACGGAGCGGCGCGTGGCATCGTTTTGCCCCTGCGGCGCGCTCTCGCTGGCGCAATAAGGGCAGACCTCCCAGCCGGGGTCCATGGGATGGCGGCCCGCGGGGCAGTATTGCAGGCTCACGGCGCTCCTCCGTAGATGACGAGAATGTCGGCTTCCGGATGCTCGCCCGCGAGGCTTTCGGGCCAGGGGACCGCCGCATAGCCGAGCTCCTGGGCGAGGCGGGTGGACTCCGGGCCGAAGCCTGCGCGGTAATAGACATGCCCCTGGGCCAGAGAGCCGGCCAGGCGGTCCTCCAGCGTCTCTGGCGAGGACCAGTTCCCCGGGTACTCCCGGAGGACGCGCTGCTTGACCTCGGGCTGCGAGAGTCCCGCGGGGCTCACCACGGTGATCCGGGGAAGTTGCGGGGCGGGGCTCTCGGGAACCGCCGCCGTCCCCGCCGCGGCGAAGGGATCGGTCTGATCGATCGGATCGGACAGATCGGTCGGATCGGGCGACGCGCCCTGCGGAATCGTCTCTTGCGGCGCCGCGGGCTCCGCCGGGGGAGCAGGCGCCAGCCAACTCCTCCAGGGGAGCATGAATCCGGCCAGAGCGGCGACCAGGATCAGGGGGACCAGCAGCAGGACGCCGGACACCCCGCGGCGCGGCTCGCTCTCGGAGACCTTCGCCGTGGGTGGAGGCGCAGCAGCCAGCGCCGCCGCCTGCACGTCGACGATCTGCACGCTGATGTTGTCCTGGCCCCCCGCCTGAAGCGCCAGCTTGATCAGGTCGTCCGTGGCCGCCTGGGGGTTGCCGCGCTCGGCGAGGACCCGTGCGATCGCAGCGTCGTCCACGTACCCGGACAGCCCGTCCGAGCAGAGCAGCAGGCGGTCCCTGTCGACCAGCTCCAGAGGGGCGGCGACCTCCAACTCAGTCTCCGCCGTCTGGCCGAAGGAGCGGGTGACCACATGCGAGTCCGGATGATGGCGCGCCTCCTCCTCGTTGAGGATCTGATGGTCGACCATCCGCTGGACGAGCGTGTGATCCCGCGTCAACCGCGTGAGCTGGCCGCCGCGCCAGAGATACGCCCGGCTGTCGCCGGCATGAGCGATCCAGGCGCGGTCTCCTTGAATCAGGGCGAGGACGCACGTCGCCCCCATCTTGGCCAGGCGCGGATCGGTCCCCTTGGCCTTCCGAAGGATGTCCGCATTCGCCTGGGCGGCGGCCTGGCGCAGCGCCTCATCCGGCGCCGTTCCGGGCGGGAGGGCGCGCAAGTGCTGACCGAGGCTGTCGATCAGCATCTGGGCCGCCGTGGCCCCGCCTTCGTGACCACCCATGCCGTCCGCCACGACAAAAACCTCGCCCAGGGGAGAAAGGATCCGGCTGATGCGATCCTGGTTCTCCTCCCGCACAAGCCCCCGATGGGCTCCGGCTCCGATCCGCAGGGAGACTGAAGGACTCTCGTTCATCACCCCCCGAGAGCTGCAACCACCGTGCCGCGAGGCAGCAGGCCCCGCTCGACACGCGCCCGTGCCGCCCCGGCTCGCGAACCGGCCCGCGGGGTTCCTGGACCGCCGGACCCGCGGGTCAAGGCAGCTGCCCCGCGCCGTGGGCGGTTCGCCCCACGGGGCAAGTCGGTTGACCCAGGACGTGGACTGTTTGCCCCACGGGGCAGGTCAGTTGACCCAGGACGTGGGCGGTTGGCCCCGCGGGGCAAACAGCTCGACCCGTGGGGCAAGACGTCTGTCCCCCGGGTCAGGTCGCTTGACCCCTGGGGCAAGGAGCCTGCCCCACGGGTCAGCTCGCTTGACCCACGGGGCCAACCGCCCACGTCCCGGGGCCGCCTGCGCGCCTCACGGGTCCAACCATCCACGTCCCGGGTCAGCCGGCGCGACCCGCGGGGCAAGAGGCGTACGGACGGGGTCGGGAAGGTGACTCCGCGGGTCGAACCGCCCATGGGACGGGGCAAGTCGCTTCCGGCCCGGGTCGAAGACCACACGCCCCGGGGCAGGAGGGCGGCGTCTCTACTTCCATTCCTTCTCCAGCCACTCCACCTCCCGCCTCCGCCGCCCATACCCCGTCGACTCTACCAGCTCCCGCGCCCGCGCCACATGCTCCCGCGCCGCGGCGAGATCCCCCTGGTCCCGGCAGAGGCGCGCCCATTCGAGGTGCGCATCGCACTCGTGAAGCCGCATCGGACCGCGCTCGGCGATTTCTAGGGCCTCTGTGAGGTCAGCGGCGGCACCGGCGAAGTCCGAACGGAAGCGCCGGAGGGGTCGGCCAGCTCGACACTCTGCTCGCCGAACGCCACGGCGCGTGGTACGTACCCCAGGGTCAGGGCCAACTCGCTAAGGTTGCTGGCGTCAACCGCGGCGCTCGTCCAATCTCCCTGCGGCGATCGGCCTCCAGCCCCGCCTGCATCGGCTCGACCGCCTCCGCCAAGCGGCCCAGGGCGCGAAGGTGGAAGGCGGCACTGATCAGGGCGAATGCCTGAGTCGCCTCGGTGAGGCGGGCGGAGGGCTGGGACCAGCGACCATCGCTTGGCCATCCGTCAGGACCAAGCATCCTCGTGGGACACGGCGGTCTTCCGATCGAAGGTCTTGAGCCTTTCCTCGCCCTCCTTCGCCCAGAAGCGCTCCTCGTCTTCGGCAAATTGCTTGGCCAGAATCTCCCGGACGACCAGAGAGACCGAACGCCCCTCCGCTTCCGAGCGTCGCCGCAGCCATTGGGCCAACTCTTCATCTACGGTCGTCATGATGCGGGGGTTCGCTGCCGGCATTGGGATCCTCCTCGTCCGCCAAGTGTAGCATCGGGATGCACGAGGCCCCCGTGGCGCCGCTGTAGAATCGCCCAACCCATGAACCTCCTCGACCTCTTCGCCATCCCCCTCCACCGAAACCCCCACAAACCCGCTCTGCGCTTCCGTGGCGAGGACGGCGCCTCCGTTGACCTCTCCTACGCCGAGCTGTTCGCCGAGGCGCGCCGGGTGGCGGCGGGGTTTGCGGCTCGCGGGGTGGGGCCGGGGGACCGGGTGGCATTCTTCCTGGGGAACCGGCCGGAATTCGTCACGGCTCTCCTTGCGCTATTCCATCTCGGCGCGGTGCTTGTTCCGATCAATCTGGCCTACCGCCGGCGCGAGATCGCTCACATGCTCTCCGATGCGGAGCCGCGGCTACTTCTGACGGAACGTTCGCAGCTTTCGATTCTCGATGAATTGGAGGCGGGGGAGAGGGGGAGCGTCGAGATCGTGCTGGCCGAGGATCTGGCAGGCTGGGCGGAGGATGGGGCGTTCGTGCCGGCTCGGGTGGGGGGCGAGGATCTCGCGATGCTCCTCTACACCTCGGGCACCACGGGGCGCAGCAAGGGGGCGATGATCTCTCATGACAATGTGCTCGCCACCGTGACCGGACTCCTCGCGGCCTGGGCCTGGGAGACGGACGACGCGCTTCTCCTGACGCTCCCGCTCTTCCACACGCACGGCCTCGTCGTGGGCTTCTGCTGCGCTCTCTCGGCTGGGGCCACCGTGTTGCTGCGCCGCCGTTTCGAGGCAACCGCCGTGGTGGCCGAGCTGGCGGGCGGGGAGGCGACGCTCTTCTTTGGGGTGCCCACGATGTACGTGCGGCTGGTGGAGGAGCTGCGGCGCTCCGGAGATCCCACGGGCCTGCGCCGGATGCGCCTCTTCTGCTCGGGGAGCGCGCCGCTCGCGCCGGAGACGTTCGCGGCGTTCCGCGAGCTGACCGGCCACGTGATCCTGGAGCGCTACGGGATGACCGAGACGGGGATGAACCTGAGCAACCCCTACGCGGGAGAGCGCCGCCCGGGCACGGTGGGCACGACGCTGCCCGGCGTCTCGGCCCGGATCGACGAGAGCGGCGAGCTCCTCGTCCGCGGCAGCAACGTGTTCTCCGGTTATTGGCGGTCCCCGGAGAAAACCGCCGAGAGCTTCGTGCATGACGAGCTGGGACGGCGCTGGTTCCGCACCGGGGACCTGGCGGTGCGCGATGCGGAGACCGGCTATTTCACTCTGCTGGGGCGGCGCACGGAGCTGATCCTCTCCGGTGGTTTCAACGTCTATCCTCGGGAGATCGAGGAGGTCCTGGAGTCGTTTCCTGGGGTGCGGGAGGCGGCGGTCGTGGGCCGGCCGCATCCCGAGTGGGGTGAGGTGCCGGTGGCCTTCCTGGTCACGGAAAGTCCGGTCGATGATGCCGCGCTGATCGACTTCTGCAAGGGGCGCATCGCGGGGTTCAAGGTGCCGCGGACGTTTCGGGTGGTCGATGCGCTGCCCCGGAATGCTTTGGGGAAGGTGCAGAAGCATCTGCTGCCGGGGTAAGGCTCTTACCCCAGCTTGAAATGCGGGTTTTCGATCACCCCGAACACATTCCCGAACGGATCGAGCACCGTGGCGACCTTGATGCCTCCGCCGACGTCCTGGACCGGGTTGCTCTCCCGCGCGCCGAGCTCCAGCAGCCGGGCGTAGGCCGGTTCGATGTCCTCGACACCCCAGTAGGCCACCGTGCCTCCCGCTCCGGGGCGGTTCTCTTCCGAGGGATCGAGCCCCAGCTCGAAGCCGCCGACGTTGAAGCCGACGTAGAAGGGCTCGGCGAAGTAGGGCTCCTGGCCGAGCACGGACGCATACCAGGCCTTGGCGCGCTCCAGATCCTTGACGCTGTAGATGACGGTTCGCAGACCGAGAAATTCGCTCATGGCGGGCAGTATACCTGGAGGTTTGCGCGCCGGCCGCTCGGAACTTTTCTCGATCACCTCCCATCCAATTGAACAGAGGGGGAACACACACCCCCTGGGAGGTGTGAAATGTTCGAAAGCTCGCTGATCGATCTGGAAGCCAAGCAGCATCCCCGCCGCAGGTGGGCTCCTCTGCCGATCGCGATCGCCTTGCATGGGATCGTGCTGGCCTCGGTGGGTCTCGCGCAGGTCTGGAACGTCGAGGCTGTGGGCGATCCGGAGGTCGTCACGCCATTTCACGTCTCCCTCGTGCCGTCTCTGCAGGCCGCTCCGGCGACTGAACAGCCGGCGAAGCAGACGGCCACCGCGTCGAAGCCGGTGGCTCCTTCGAAGCCGGTTCAGCCGGACCTGCGGGAGGTCCCCGACCTGCCGACGACTCCTTCGGTGCCGGAGATCTCGACGGGTCCGAGCGTCGCGGACAGCTCGCGGAGCGGCGGGCCGAGCAACGGCGGGCCGGACGACGGCACCTCGCTTCTCGACGGACCGGTCTCCCATGAGGCTGATACCGCGTCCGTGGTGCCCGTGGCCGCTCCTCTGAAGGACGAGATCCTGACCGTGGGCGGCGCGGTGACGCGCCCGGCGCTTCTCTCGGGCAGCGCGCCGCGGTACCCCAAGATCGCGCAGCACGCCCGGATCGAAGGCCGGGTCATCCTTCAAGCGGTGATCGACGAGCGGGGCCGGGTGACGGACGTCCGCGTTCTTCAGGGGCTGCCCATGGGGCTCGACCAGGCGGCGGTCGAAACGGTGCGGAACTGGACCTTCGAGCCCGCGAAGCTCCAGGGGAGGGCGGTGAAGGTGTACTACACGCTGACGGTTGACTTCCGGCTGAAGGGGTAAGGCGCGCGGAGCCGAAGCCTTCCCCCTCCCGACCTCACCCCCGACCCCTCTCCCATCGCCCACCCATCCCCCGGGAGAGGGGCGCCCCCACCCACCCCTTACTTCCGAAGCCAGTCTCCCCCCTCTCCCGGGGGCAGGGTGTGCGATGGGAGAGGGGGGCCGGGGGGTGAGGTCTCGGCGGCTGCCCGGCCCGGAAATTGCTAGACAGGGTCGGAGCAGCAGGACTGGCAGTACTTTGGCCATGCGGAGCTTCCGATTTTCTCGCGCAGCACCGCCCCGGTGGCGCACGTTCGGCCGGACGGTGGCGGTCGTCACTACGGTTGTGCTCCTGGCGTGCCAGGCGAAATCACCTGAGCAAGAGCTGCTGAAGAAAGTCGAGCCGGTCGGCTCCTGGCTCGCCACCCTGGAGATGGCCGGCCAGAAGTGGAGCGCCAACAGCGTTCCGGCGTCTTTTGTGAAGAGCACGACCTCGGCGGCCCGCAAGGAGCTCGACACGGCATCCGAGGAGGCCGCCAAATCGCGCGCCCGGCCCGAGCTCCGGAATCCCTTGCGACAGATCCTTGCCGAAGCCAAGGCCGCCAATGCGGGTCTGCGGCAGGCCGTCGAGGCCAATGATCGATCGCGGCTGGCGCGGGAGATCGGCCGGCTGGGAGGGCTTCGCGCCCGGTTCGAGGCCTGGCAAAAGGCGGGAGAGGGAGGCGCGTGAAAAAAGCCTTGCAGCTCACGCTCGGCATCCTGACGAGCATCGGCGGCTTCTTCGATATGGGAGCCTTGGCGACCAGCGCGCAGGCCGGGGCCAACTTCAAGTTCCGGCTTTTATGGGCCGTCGCCGCCGCGACCCTCCTGGTGATCTTCCTGGTGGAGATGTCCGGCCGGTTCGCCGCCGCCACCCGCAAGGCACTGCCGGACGCGATCCGCGAGCACCTGGGCTTCACGTTCTGGCTGGTTCCGTTTCTCGTGCTCACAATCGCTCAAGTTCTGGTGCTCGGCACGGAGATCGGCGGAGTCTGCTTCGCCCTCCACCTGGTCACCGGGCTGCCCACAGCTCTCTGGGCCCTGCCGGTCGCCGTCCTGATGTGGCTTTTTCTCTGGCGGGCGACCTTCGGCACGATCGAAAACAGCACGTCGCTGCTCGGTCTGATCACTCTGGCGTTCGTGGTGGCCGCCTTCCGCCATCACCCGCCGGCCGGCGAGGTCCTCGCCGGGCTGGTGCCGTCTCTGCCGAGCGGAGATTCGTTGAAGTATTGGGGGATCGCCGTCAGCATCATGGGCGCCGTCCTCTCCCCCTATCTGTTTTATTTCTACTCCTCCGGCGCCGTCGAGGACAAATGGGATGCATCCTACATCCCTGTGAATCGGGGGATCGCCACGATCGGTATGGGGTTCGGCAGCGTCGTCGCGATGGCGGGGATCGTGGTGGCCGCGATGGTGCTCGCGCCTCGGGGAATCCAGGTGAACGATTATCATGAGGCGGCGATGATGCTGACCGACGCGTTCCCCTTCTGGGGCTTCCTGCTGTTCGCCGCAGGCATGGCGATCGCCTGCCTCGCGGGAGGCCTCGAAGTGGCTCTGTCCATGGCCTATGCGAGCGCTCAGACGTTCGGCTGGAACTGGGGAGAGAATCTCGATCCGCGCGAGGATGCCCGCTTCTGCCTGGTCTACACGGGCGCGATCCTCTTTTCCTCTCTGATCATTGCGGTCGGGTTCGACCCGTTGCGGCTCACCGTGCTGGCCATGGCCGTCGAAGCAGCGGTTCTCCCTTTCGTGGCGCTTCCGTTTTTGTTGCTGATGAATGATCGCAAGCTCCTCAAGGAGCACAGCAACGGCTGGATCTCGAACACAATCGCGGTGATCGTGCTCCTGCTCTCGCTGGTGCTCACCCTGGTATCGATTCCACTGGCAGTCCTCGGAGGTGGTGGATGAAGCGATTGGACCTCGCCCGCGACGTGCTCGACAAGCAGGTGGTCGATCAGGAAGAGACGAGGATGGGACGCGTCGACGGCCTCGTGCTGGAGCTGCGGGGTGACCGGCCTCCGCGGGTCGACTCCATCGAGATGGGATTCGTCGTCCTGGCGCGGCGCGTCCATCCGCGCCTGGAGAGCTGGCTCGAACGGCTCCGCCGCCGCTTCAGCGTCCGCAAAACCGCGATCTACCGGGTCCCCTGGTCGAAAGTGAAAGACATCAAGCCGTACCAGATCCAGATCGACGTCGCGGCGCTGGAGACGCCGACGTTCGATTGGGAGCGGTGGCTGCGCGATCACATCGTCGCCAAGCTGCCGGACTCGGCGAAATCATGAGCAGGAAGGTCAACCTCGAGCTGCTGCTGGGCAAGATGGTGCGCGACCCCGACGAGGTGCGGGTCGGGCGGATCTTTTCCGTCCAGGCGGAGCTGGATGGAGATGAGTGCATCGTCCGCGAGTACCACCTCGGGGGCGCCGCCCTCCTGGAGCGCCTTGGGATTTCCTTTCTGCAAGGAATCGGCGGAGCGATTCCCCGAGAGCCTCTGCGCGTGCCCTGGGACCAGCTCGACTTGAGCGATCCCGAACGGCCGCTCCTGCGCTGCCGGGTGGCCGAGCTGGGATCGAGAGCTCGGGGCTGAGCCGTTGTATCATTCCGCTGGCGACCTCGACGCAGCACGGAGGGCACGATGACGGCCAACCAGGAGCTTGTGACTCTGTTCGTCCCGGGCGATCCGACCGAGCTGGCGCTCGCCGAGTCGCTTTTGCGCGAGCGCGACATCCCCTACAGCGTCAAGAACACAGGGGTCCAGAATCTCTTCGGGGCCGGCGAGATCGGCGCCTACAACCCCGCCGTGGGATCGGAGGAGATCCAGGTCTTCGCCGTCGACCTGGAACGTTCGAAGGCTCTGATCGCCGAGACTCTCGGCGAGGAGGCCGCGAAGTCCGCCGTTGAAGGGGCCGCTGGGGAAGCTCCCTCTCCGCTCGAGGAGCAACTCGCCCGCTACTCCCGCTACAGCCTCATCTGGGGCGTCTTCTGGGTCTGGGGAATCGGAGCGCTTCTAGCGATCTACTTTGGGGCGAAGGCGCTCTCCCTCGCGCGGCAGGCACCGGGGCTCTCCACAACCAAGGCGAAGCTCGGGATCGGCTTCGGTGTGGCCGGTCTGATCCTTTGGGGCTTGTACTGGAGATTTTCTTTCTTTGGCTGACGTTCTCGTCAACGATCCGGAACCGCCGCGCCTGCGCTGCCAGGCGGCCGAGCTGAGGTAGAGCCAGCGGCAGCGCCCGACTCCAGTCGAGCACAGCCCGACCACGGTCGGGCTCAACTCGACTCCGGTCGGGTTCAACTCGACTTCGGCCGGGTTCGACTCGACTCCGGTCAGGTTCGACTCGACCACGGTCGGGCTCAACTCGACCACGGTCGGGCTCAACTCGACTTCGGTCGAGCTCAACTCGACTTCGGTCAGGCTCGACTCGACCACGGTCAGGTTCAGCTCGACCACGGTCAGGCTCGACTCGACCACGGTCGGGTTCAACTCGACTCCGGTCGGGTTCAACTCGACCATGGTCAGGTTCAACTCGACTTCGGTCAGGTTCGACTCGACTGCGGTCGGGTTCAACTCGACTTCAGTCGGGTGCAACTCGACTTCGGTCGAGCGGCCTCGCCCACGATTCGCCGTCATTGAGGAGACCGCTTGCGCATTCAAACCGGCCGCCTGGATCTGATCGCCGCCACCTTGGAGCACGTTCAAACGGAGCTTACGGCGCCGGACCGGCTGGGGAGCCTGCTCGGCGCGGTCGTGCCCGAGGCCTGGCCGGCCGGTGAGTACGATACCGCTGCCATGGAGTTCTTCCGCGACCGGCTCGAACAGGGTGGGCCCGAGGTCGTGGGCTGGTACGGCTGGTACGCCGTGCGCCGGGAGGAGGCGGGATCTCCCGCCACGTTGGTGGGATCCGGAGGATACCTGGGATCTCCCAGCCCGGAAGGAGAAGTCGAGATCGGCTACTCCCTCCTGCCGGCCAGCCGCGGGCACGGCTACGCGACCGAGATCACAGAAGCCCTCGTGGCCCGCGCCCTCGCCGATCCGCGCGTTCGGCGGGTGATCGCCCACACCCAGCAGGACAACCAGGCCTCGATTCGCGTGCTGGAGCGTTGCGGATTTTCCCGGGCCGGGGAGGGCGAAGAGCCTGGAAGCTTGCGGTTCACCCTGACAGGGTGAGACACCAACGGACCGGACCGGGGCTGATCCAGACCCGTTTCTCCTGGTTCTCCTCGCCTGCGGTCGGTTCCTGAGCACCTCTGCCCGCCGCATCAACTGCAGGTTCTGGCCTTGGGCCCGGCGAACTGCCGGCCCCAAGGGTGATGGCACCTGTATCGGCACTGTAGTCGCGGGTGAGGGTCGAGGAAGAGGGGTATAATTCCTGGGTGCGCTTCGAATGGGACCCCGACAAGGCGGCCGACAACGTCTCCAAACACGGGGTCAGCTTCGAAGAAGCCCAGACAGTCTTCCAAGATGATCTCTTCGTCGCGTTCGAGGATCCGGATCACTCCCAGGGAGAGCACCGTCTCATCATTATGGGCCAGTCTACGGAGAGGCGGCTGCTGGTGGTGGCGTACACGGAGCGCCGAGAGAGGATCCGGTTGATCAGTGCCCGGGAAGCGACCAGAAAAGAGCGCCGAGCCTATGAAGAAGAAATCTGAGCAGCCAGACGACGAGCTTCGGCCTGAGTACGATTTCCGTTCCCTCCGCGTGGTGGCTCGGGGACCTGGCCGGAAAAAGCCAGAGGACGTCACAATCCGGTTGGCTCCGGACGTGGCCGAGGCTTTTCCTGACTCGGGCTCCGTGAACGAGGCGCTGAGATTTCTTCTGAGGATTACGCAGAAAGGTCTGGCACGGCACAAATAGCGTCTCCCTTCCTACGCTCATCGAAGCCGGTCTCTCACCTGGGTCAAGGCCACCTTCCACGTCCCCATCCGTCTGCCGGAGGAGCCCAAGCTCGCCCCCTTCCCCGTCGCCGGCATCGTCTCGGGTTCCTTCGGCATCTTCCGGGGGACACCAAAGGACCGGACCATGGGGTGAGTCAGCCTCGCTTCTCCCTGGTCTTGCTCGCCTGCGGCCTGTTCCTGAGCACCTCTGTCCGCCGCATCGACTGCCAAGGCCTGGCCGAAGAGCTGGCGCGCCTCTGGAGGTCACCTGGTCCGCCACGGACCCCCACGCCGTCACCGGGCCGGGGATTGAGACGACCCGCTGGCTCCTCCAGTGCCGCCAACGCAGATACGAGCTTTGAATCCTTGAGGGCCGGCGTCCTGCCGGCCCCCGCTTATTTAGCGAACCCTGCTCCTTTAGCTGGCACCTGTTACTGGGCCCCATCACACCCCTGGCCATGCGCTAGAATTCTCCTTGAATGAACAAGAGCTTCGACGTCTTCCTGAGCCACAACAGCAAGGACAGGCCAGCCGTCCGTGAGCTTGCCGAGGCGCTTCGTGCCCGGGGATTGAAAGTGTGGCTGGACGAGTGGGAGTTGGTCCCCGGACAGCCGTGGCAGGAAGCTCTGGAAGAGGTCATTGAGACCACCAGGGCTTCTGCCGTGCTAGTCGGCAAGGATGGCCTTGGCCCATGGCAAGACCAGGAGATGCGAGGCTGCCTCTCCGAGTTTGTGGAACGCAAGCTGCCGATAATCCCAGTGCTCCTGCCCGGTGCTCTGGAAGTGCCTAAGCTACCCTTCTTCCTGAAACGGTTCACCTGGGTCGATCTTAGAGGTGGGCTAACTGAGGAGGGGCTCAACCGACTCCAGTGGGGAGCTACCGGCGAGAAGCCCGATCCTCCGAAAGTGGCGGTGGCCGCGGCCGAAACGCAACCGACAGCCGCCAAAGTGAGACTGGCGCTGCCTAATTCTACTTTGTCAGACTGGAAGCCTCGGTCGAAGGTCTTGATTTCCGGTACTTTGGTGGCGTAGAGTTGCGACAGGGCGTCATCGTGGCGCCCACAGAAGACACCAAGATGCCCAACTCCCCGCCAGAAGGGACGTAAGTCCGAGGAGACGACCGATGCTCCATCCCCGCTCGAAGAGATGGGGCACCGGCTCCATCTGTTCTGCGAGCGCTATGAACGGCACTTTTTGCGTTGGACACGTTCCGTTTCTCGCCAATCGCAGGCCTACCTGCATGGTTTGATGCAAGCAAGCCGCAAGAACATAGAGCGAATGGAAGAAGTCGTGCCAGATAGCAACTACCAGTCGCTCCAGCACTTTATCTCCCATTCCGAGTGGGATGCCCGGGCAGTGCTCGATCAGGTGGCGGTGGAAGCAGATCGCCATCTCGGTGGGTCTGCGGACTGC
>DATFPH010000260.1:0-2699 GCA_035264905.1 Thermoanaerobaculia bacterium | reverse complement strand
CGGCACTCGCTGGCGCTCCAGCGCACGTCTTTTGGGTTTTACCTTTTGCCGTTGCGCCTTGGGTTCGCGACCGTCCGCCGAGTGCCTAGTTACCGCCTCTGTAGAATCGGTTCCGGATCGATTCATTCACAACCTCTGAGGAGAGCTATCTGGTGGTGATGCAGCAATCCTCGCCGCTGGGGCTATGGCTCAGCGAGGGGAAGGCACCGTGGACCTCGCGGAGGTCAACAGTCTCCAGGTGACGGACGGTTTCCCGATGGAGGGAAAGCTTCTTCGGCGTCTGCGCTTTTTTCATGGCAGTCTCCTTGAGCGATTGAGGGGGGACTCTCCCCTGAGCCATCAAACGATCGAGATGCAATGATCCCCTCCCGTTCTCCTGCGGGAGGAAAGGAAATGACCGTGGTGGCAGATGTAGAAGTTCTGAAGAGCGGTTTGCGGGAGCTCGCATAAACCGCAGAGCGGTCTGTGAGGGTAGTCAGAGGCGAATCAGGCGTTCGACTCTCAGGAAGCTTTTCTGGCGGATTCGGGCTTGCGCGGAGCCAGCCGTACGGACTTCAAGCCGCTGGCCGCCTGACGTGCCCGGGCGGCTTCCAGCATCTTCTCCAAGTCGTAGTCCGCCTCCCGCGCAATAAGCTCCCGAGCAGCGTGGATTTCCTCGATGATGGGATCTTTGCGGGTCATGATCAAGCCTCCTTCACCGACGATCATAGTCGATGCCGTGATCGTGAGCTCGACTGCCCAGCCCAGATAGAATCCCCCCCGAGGGGGCTCCATGGACGACCTGCTGGCCGCGCGGTCGCAGATGGCGATCTCGCTGATGTTCCACATCCTGTTCGCCATCGCGGGCATGGCCATGCCGGTGCTCATGGTCGTCTCGGAGGCGCTCTGGTTGCGGACGGGACGGGCTCTCTATCTCGACCTCACGCGGCGATGGGCCAAAGGGACGGCGATTTTGTTCGCGGTCGGCGCGGTGTCCGGGACGGTGCTCTCGTTCGAGCTCGGCCTCCTCTGGCCG
Source organism: Thermoanaerobaculia bacterium (assembly GCA_035264905.1). Taxonomy (GTDB): domain Bacteria; phylum Acidobacteriota; class Thermoanaerobaculia; order Multivoradales; family UBA5704; genus UBA5704. Next base: position 1,684 of record DATFPH010000260.1, on the reverse strand, counting down.
AAGTTCATGGAGCATGCCGGGGCGATCATCGGCATGCCGTTCTCCCTGGAAGGATTCGCCTTCTTCACGGAGGCCATCTTCCTCGGCATCTATCTCTATGGCTGGGACCGGGTGCCGCCGCGGGCGCACTGGTGGGCGGGGGTCGTGGTGGCGGTGAGCGGCGGGCTCTCGGCGGTCTTCGTGGTGACCGCCAACGCCTGGATGAACACGCCGGCCGGGTTTGATCTGGTGGATGGACAGATCACCAACATCGATCCGGTGGCGGCCATGCTGAGCCCGGCGGCGCTGCCGGAGGCGCTTCACATGCTGCTCGCGGCCTATGCCGCCGTGGGCTTCGCGGTGGCCGGCATCCACGCGTTCGTGCTGCTGCGCCACCCAGGCGATCCGTTCCACCGAGCCGCGCTCGCGATCGCGCTCCTTCTCGGCGGGCCGGCGGCGCTGCTCCAGCCGGTCTCGGGCGACCTGCTGGCGCAGATGGTGGCGGACACGCAGCCGGCGAAGCTCGCGGCGATGGAGGGGCAGTTCGAGACGGAGACGGGCGCGCCGCTCCGCATCGGCGGGCTGCCCGATCCGGCGCGCGGCGTCACCCGCTGGGCGATCGAGGTGCCGTACGGGCTCAGCCTTCTCGCCCACCATGACCCGCAGGCCACGATCGTCGGGTTGAACGACATCCCGCGGGAGAACTGGCCGAATCCGGTGATCGTCCATCTCTCCTTCCAGATCATGGTCGCCTGCGGCACGGCCATGGCCCTGCTGGCCCTCGTGGCTGGCTTCCTGGCGGGGAGGCGGCGAGGGATGGTGCTTCCGCGCTGGCTGCTCCGCTCGCTGGTCCTGGCTTCGCCGCTCGGCGTGCTCGCTCTGGAGGCTGGTTGGTTCGTCACCGAGCTCGGACGGCAGCCATGGATCATCCAGGGGGTGATGCGCACGCGCGACGCGCTCACGCCCATGCCGGGGCTCACGCTGCCGCTGGTGACGATCACGCTGGTCTACATGGCCCTGGGGGTGATCGTGATCGTCCTGCTCCGCCGGCACGTGATCTCGACCGTCCCTTCCGAGGTCCCGGTCTGATGGACGCGCTGGTCGTCACCGCCGCGCTGGTGATCGTCGCCGCGCTCAATCTCTATGCGGTCTCAGGGGGCGCCGACTACGGCGGCGGCGTCTGGGACCTGTTCGCGCGCGGGCCGCGCGCGGAGCGGCAGCGGGAGCTCATCGCTCATGCGATCGGGCCGATCTGGGAGGCGAACCACGTCTGGTTGATCCTGGCGATCGTGGTGCTCTTCACGGGCTTCCCGCCGGCCTATGCCCGGATCACCACGATCCTCCACGTGCCGCTCTTCCTGATGCTCCTGGGCATCGTGGCGCGTGGCGCCGCGTTCAGCTTCCGCTCGTACGGCAGCCCGCGCGGGGAGACGCAGAGGAGTTGGGGCCGGGTGTTCGCGGTCTCCAGCCTGGTCACGCCGCTGCTCCTCGGGATGATTCTCGGCGCCATCGCCGCCGGCACGGTGCCGGCGGAGCCGCGGTCGACGGCGGTCTTCCTGACCTCCTGGTGGGGGCTCTTCCCTCTTTCCGTAGGCCTCTATGCACTGGTCATGTTCGCGTTCCTCGCCGCGGTCTATCTGACGGTCGAGGCCGAGGACGAGGACCTGCGGGAGGACTTCCGGCGGCGGGCGCTCGGCTCCGGGAT
>DATFPH010000259.1:0-8887 GCA_035264905.1 Thermoanaerobaculia bacterium | reverse complement strand
CGCCGCGCCCGACTTCAAAAGAGACGCCGGTGAGCGCCGGGAGCGCGGCGGTCTGGTGGGTGAAGACAACGCTTTCGAACGCCAGCGTGCCGAGCTCGCCCAGGGGCAGGGGATGCGCCGGCTTCACCTCCTGCGGCAGGTCGAGGATCGCCTGGTAGGTTTCGAGCGACGCCTCGGTCTCGCGATAGGTATTGATCACCGTGCCCAATTCCTGCAACGGTCCGAAGATGAAGAACGAGTAGATGAAGAGCGAAAAGAACTGGCCGACCGTGATCTGTTGCGTATAGATCAGATACAGCATCAGGAAGAGGATCGAGGTGCGCAGGGCATTCACCGCCGTACCCTGGATGAAGCTCAGAAGCCGCAGGGAGCGGACTTTTCGCAACTCGAGGCGGAGGATCTTGTCGGTGATCGAATTGAGCCGGTCGATCTCCTGGCGGGCGAGCCCGAGGCTTTTGACCAGCTCGATGTTGCGCAGCGATTCCGTGGTCGAGCCGGCGAGGGCCGTGGTCTCGGCGACGATGATCTTCTGGATTTTTTTGATCCGTTTCGACAGGACGGAGCTGAGCACGCCGATCAAGGGCACGGTGAGGAAGAAGACCGGCGCGATGATCCAATGCACGGTGAAGGCGTAGACCATCACGAAGATGACGCCCACCAGGGTCGTGAACAGCACGTTGACCGCGGCGCCGATCAGCTTCTCGACGTCGGTGCGCACCTTCTGCAGCTTGCCGAGGGTTTCACCGCTCCGCTGGTCCTCGAACAGGGAGTAGGGGAGCCCGAGCGAGTGGCGGACGCCGTCCGCGTAGAGCTGCGCGCCCAGCCGCTGGGTGACCACGTTGACGAAATAATCCTGGAAGTTCTTGGCCACCCGCGAGACGAACGCGACCCCCACCGCGGCGGCGAGCAGCAGGCCCACGCCGCGGAAGAACTCGGTGGTCGTGTACTCCTTGTAGCGGGTCGCGTACTCGTCGATGACGTGGCGGAAGATCAGCGGATCGAGGAGAGAGAAGACCTGGTTGACCGCGGCGAGGAGGAGGGCGAGGGCGACGAGCACCCAATACCGGCGGAGATAGGACAAGAGGAGTCGCATGATAGCTCCGTCACCGACCCCGGCCGGTCACCAGATAGGTGGCGAAGCTGCCGAGCCAGTGGCCGCCCTCGTAGTGCTCGCCGGTCACCGCGCGCAAACCAGACTCGCGATGGGCGGACGCCGCGGCGCGCAACGCCGCCTGGCGCGGATCGGCGGGCGGCAGGCCGGCGGCGATCCCCTCCAGCATCCAGGCCCGGCTCAGGTTGAGACCGTCGAGATGGGCGAGCTTGCCGTCGGTGGGATCGGTGACCACCCCCGGCGCGAGCCAATCCCCCCGTCCATCCCGCGGGAGGTTCGGCAGGAACGTGGTCAGCCATGCGGCGAACGCGTCGGGCGGCAGGACGCGGCGCACGAGGTCCGCCTCGCCCAGGCAGGGGGAGAGGAAGTCCTCGCCCGAGGGCTCGTACTCGATCGGGCAGTCCTTGTCCTTCAAATAGAGATCGCGGATGCGCGACTCCAGCAGCGCCGCCGTCTCCCGGTCGCCGGCGGCGCGCGCCCAGTCCAGGATCAGGCCGAAGCCGAACGCGGTCTGGTTGTGCTCGCCGGTGCGGATCGGGAAGGAGAGCTTGGGCGCCCAGGAGCGGATGCGCTCGGCCGCGGCCTTGGCCAGCGGATCGAGCGTTTCGGCCCAGCGCCGCGCCTGCGGATCGTCCCACTCGTGGAGCTCGGCCGCGAGCTGGAGGAGCCAGGCGAGGCCGTACGGCCGCTCGAAGGTGTTGCGCCCCTCGCCCTTGAGATAGCGCACCTCGGCGGCGATGTTCTCCGGTGTCAGGCTGCGGTCGAGGGCCGCCCGCGCCTTGGCGGCGAACGGGGCGTCCGGGAACTGGCGGACCAGCCGGGCGAGCAGCCAGTGGCCATGCACAGCGGAGTGCCAGTCGAAGCAGCCGTAGAACGCGGGCGTCAGCTCGCGGGGCGGCTTGACGTCCGGATCACCGTTCAGCACGTGCGAGATCTTGTTCGGGTATTCCTTGTGGACGCAGGCCAGGGCCAGACTGGCGAGCCGCTCGGCCGCGGCGGCGTCGAGGTTCGGAGCAGGTGAGGAATCCTGGGTGGCGTTCATGGGCCAGGGGAGCGCGAGCGCTCCCGCGAGGACGAGGCCGGCAACGGCGCGGGACGCGATCATGAAGCGCATGCTACCATCGCGCATGGTGCGGACGCCTGTGAGCCCCGATCCGCCGGCGCCTGCCGAGCCGGTCCCCGTCTACAAAGTCTTTTCCCTGGCCGAAGAGATCTCGCACGCGGTCTCCCACGGCGTCGGAATCCTCCTCAGCATCATCGCGCTGATCGTCCTTGTCGCCGTCGCGTTCCGCGACGGCGGCGTCCGGCACGTGGTGGCCTCGGCCGTTTTCGGAACGACGCTCCTTCTCCTCTACGTGGCGTCGACTCTCTACCACAGCATCTCGGATCCGCGGCTCAAACCGTTTCTCCGCAAGCTCGACCACACGGCGATCTACCTGCTGATCGCGGGCACCTACACCCCGTTCACGCTGATCACCCTGCACGGCCCCTGGGGCTGGGGGATCCTGACGGCGAACTGGGTGCTGGCGATCGCCGGGATTTTTCACGCCTGGTCGCCCTGGCGCCGCTATCGCGCTTTCGCCCACGTCCTCTACGTGCTGATGGGCTGGCTCATCGTGATCGCGGCGGTGCCCTTGTCGCGCGCCTTGCAGGTCGGGGGGCTCGTGCTGGTCGTGCTGGGCGGGGTGGTCTACACGTCCGGCCTCGCCTTCTACGCCTGGCGACGGCTGCCGTACAACCACCTGGTCTGGCACCTCTTCGTGCTGACCGGCAGCGTGCTCCACTTCTTCGCGATCCTGCTCTACGTGGTCTGAGCTGAAACAAACGGAGGCCCCTCCCCGTTGACAGGGGCATGTGGACTTCGACTCGACGCATCCTTTCCTGTCTCTTCGTCGTCGCGCTGATCGTCGCCGCAAGGGTGGACGCCGCGCCGCCGGCTTCCGACGTACAGGCCCGCCGCGAGGCCTTGAAGAAGCTCCTGGCAGAGCAGTGGGAGTACAGCCTCTCCACGAATCCCGAGGTCGCCTCCTACCTGGGCGACAAGCGGTGGAACGACCAGCTCAGCGATCCTTCACAGGCAGCCATCGACCGCGAGCTCGCGAAGACCCGCGACTTCCTGGCCCGCTTCGAGGCCATCGACACTACCGGCTTCCCCGAGCAGGAGGTGTTGAACCGGACCCTGATGGTGCGCAACCTCCGGGAGAACCTGGAGGGCGCGAGGTTCCGCCCCTGGCTCATGCCGGTGACGCAGATCGAGGGCTTCCACCTGGAGACCGCGCAGCTCGCCGCGTTCCTCACCTATGAGAGCGCCAAGGACTACCGCGATCTGGCGGCCCGGTACCGCAAGCTCCCGGCCTTCTTCGACCAGGAGATCGCCCACATGCGGACCGGTATGGCGGCCGGGTTGATGCCGCCCCGCTTCCTGCTGGAGAAGGTGGTGGCGCAGGTCGAGGGGATCGCTGCGGCGAAGCCCGAGGAGTCCCCGTTCGCCGAGCCGCTGTCGCGCTTCCCGGAGGCCCTTCCCGCCGCGGAGAGGGAGCGCCTGCGCGGCGAGCTCCTGGCCGCGATCCGCGAGTCGGTCCTGCCGTCCTACGCCCGCTTCGCCGAGTTCCTGAAGAAGGAGTACGTCCCCCGGGGGCGCACCGAGCCCGGCATCTGGTCTCTCCCCGGCGGCGCCGAGAGCTATGCGTTCGCGGTCCGCAGCTTCACCACGACCGGCCTGTCGCCGGAGGAGATCCACCAGATCGGCCTGCGCGAGGTGGCGCGGATCGAGGGGGAGATGCGGGTCATCGCGAAGAAGCTCGGCTTTCTGGACCTGAAGACCTTCAACGCAGCGATCGAGAAGAACCCCGACCTGCGGGCGAAGTCGGGCCAGCACCTGCTGGACCTGTACCGGCAGTACATCGACCAGATGTCCACCAAGCTGCCGGAGCTGTTCGGCCGCCTCCCCAAGGCACGCGTCGAGGTCGTGCCGACCGAGCCCTACCGGGAAAAGGATGCATCCTCGGCGGAGTACATCCAGGGCGCGCCGGACGGCTCCCGCCCGGGCCGCGTCATGATCAACACCGGCGAGGCCACGGCGCGGAAGATCTTCAACGTGGAGTCCACGGCCTACCACGAGGGGGTGCCGGGGCACCATCTGCAGATCACCATCGCCCAGGAGCTGGAGGAGCTGCCGCCGTTCCGGCAGCAGGGGATCATCACCGCTTTCGTCGAGGGCTGGGCCCTGTACTCCGAGCGCCTCGGCAAGGAATTGGGGTTCTACCGCGATCCCTACAGCGACTATGGCCGCCTGCAGGACGAGATGCTCCGCGCCATCCGCCTGGTCGTGGACACGGGGCTGCACCACAAGCGCTGGACGCGCGACCAGGTGGTGCAGTACTTCCGGGACCACTCGGCGCTCGACGAGGTCGAGGTGCAGAGCGAGACCGACCGCTACATCGTCTGGCCCGGCCAGGCGCTCGCCTACAAGATCGGCCAGATGAAGATCGTGGAGCTGCGCGAGCGGGCCAAGAAGGAGCTCGGGCCGCGCTTCGACATCCGCGCCTTCCACGACCAGGTCCTAAATGCCGGAGCGCTGCCGCTGGACATTCTGGAGGAGCGGATCGACGGGTGGATCTCAACCTTTTCCCGCCAGACCGGGTCTCTTCCTGGAACGCCGCACACCTCCTTGCGGCAGGAGGGACCCCATGACAGCCGAGCCTCTTCCCGCGTCCCAGGAACCCGAGGGCGATCCCACGCTGAACCGGATCTGTGAGCAGCTCATCCTGTTTTGGCGAGGGAAGCTCCAGGGGCGGATCGAGGGAACGTATCGGCTTCTCGCCAAGCGCATTCTGGAGAGCCTGCCGGAAACGGCTGCGCAGCGTCTGCGGCAGGCTCCCGAGGACGAGCGCGGCCTGCTGGCCGGCACCCTGGAAAATCTTTTGCGCAGCGATCCCCGGACGCGCCAGCTCGTCGGCGTGATCCTCACGCCCCCCGACCAGACGACCCGCGGGAGCGGCCAGCGCAAGGACGACAAAGTGCGGATTCTCGTCCTGATCTCGCAACCGGACCGTATGAGCTCGACCAGCTTCTCCTCGCTGCCCCGGCTTCGGACCGACGAGGAATTTCGGCAGATTCGGGAGGCCCTGAGCAAGTCGACCCTCGGACGGCAGTTCGAGCTGGTCTCGATGCCGGCAGCCCGGGCGGAGGATCTGTCCTGGGGGCTTCTCGAATACGAGCCCGATATCCTGCATTTCAGCGGTCACGGCTATCAGGGAGCCATCTTGGTCGAAAGAAAAGATGGCTCTGCCTGGCCGATCGATGGACCGATGCTGGCCCGGCTCTTCAGGATCTTCAAGGGCGGGCGTCTGCGGTGTGTGGTCCTGAACGCCTGTGAAAGCGGCCACGAGGCCGAGCCGATCGCCAGCGAAGTCGGTGCGGCGGTGGTCCGTGCCGACACTGTGCCCGATCAGGCAGCCCTCGTCTTCGCGGAGCACTTCTACGAGGGATTGGGGTTTGGCCGCACCCTGCGGGAGGCTTTCGAGCTAGGCTGCTGGCAGGTCGACGCGCAAGGGGAGTGGGGGGAGGACGCCAAGCCGCAGCTTCTCGGGGAGGCCCGGGAGATCCGCTTCGCCGCCGAGTCCACATAGCGAGGGACCGCGAGGCCGCCTCTTGCCGCCGTCAGGTCCTCCTGCTACCCTGAAGCCACCTATACGTTGAGATGAGAGTGGATTCGGGGTGGACGTTCGAGATATGGGCGTCCATGCAGGATGTTTTCTTCTATGGAACAGATCGACGACACGCCCCAATGGGCGCGCGGTGCCCCCGGCGGCGCGGATGAGCTCCCTTTCGGGCCGCTCGGGCTCGCCATGCTCGACGTCCTGCCGGTCGCCGCCTTCATCGCTGACGCGCGGCAGCCGGACCGTCCCATCGTGTCGGCGAACCGGGCGTTCTGCGAGCTGACCGGGTATTCGCTCGACGAGCTCCTGGGCCGCGAGTGCCAGATCATCCTGCAAGGGGCCGGCAGTGATTCGGGCACGGTCCGGGAGATCCGGGCCGCCTTGGCCGAGGGGCACTCCTACCGCGGCGAGATCCTCAACGAGCGCAAGGATGGGTCTCCCTTCCTGAGCGAGCTGAATCTCCGCCCGCTGCCCGATGCGGAGGGGCGGGTCACGTATCTCGTGGGAACCCAGGTGGACGTCACGGCCCGCTGCAAGGCCGAGGAGGCCCTGCGGGAGAGCGAGCAGCGGTTCCGCACCTTCCTGGAGTGCTCGCCCGACTTCAACGTCCTGCTCTCCCGGACCGGCGACGTCCTCTATATAAACCGCACGGTGCCGGAGCTGACGCCCGAGCAGGTGATCGGCCAGAACGTGGCGATCCTGTTCCCGCCCGACGAGGTGGAGCGCCAGCTCCGCGCCCTGGACGTCCTGTTCTCCACGGGGCAAGGGAGCTCCCGGGAAGTCCGGATGGGAGACCATTGGTTCCTGGCGCGTAGCGTACCGGTCGTCCGTGATGGGCAGATCACCGAGGCCCTCTACGTCACTGTGGACATCACCGCCCAGAAGCGGACCGAAGCAGCCCTGCGCGCCGCCGAGAGCCGTCTGAGCCTCGCTTTGGAAGCCGGAAGGATCGGCACCTGGGAGTGGAGCCCGGCCCAGGGACGGCTGGTCTGGGACGACCGCCAGTTGGAGCTCTTCGGCCTCACGCCGGACATGTTCGATGGATCGGTCGAGGCTTTCCTGCGTCTCGTCCATCCGGAGGACCGGGAGCGGCTCCAGGCCGAGACGGAAGTCCAGTCGGTCAGCTTTGGACGGAGCCGCAACGAATTCCGCATCGTCCGGCCCGACGGCAGCATCCGCTGGCTGGTTGGAGACGGCCTGATGGTCCCCGGCGGCGGGGATGTGCCGCCGGTGGTCGGCGGGATCAACTACGACGTCACGGACCGCAAGCAGGTCGAGCTGGAGCTGAGCGAGGCCCGCGATCGCGCAGAGGCGGCGAACCGGGCCAAGAGCACCTTCCTGGCCACCATGAGCCACGAGATCCGCACTCCTATGAACGGCGTCCTGGGCATGGCCGACCTGTTGCTGTACACCGGGCTCACGGATGAGCAGAAGGGGCTGGTGGAGACCTTGCGCTCCGCCGGGCAGGCGCTGCTGCGGGTGCTCAATCAGATCCTGGATCTATCGAAGATCGAATCCGGGCGGATGGACCTCGCCGAGGCGCCCCTTTCGCCCCGCCGGCTGATGGCCGACGCGGCGGATCTGATCCGCCCCGCGGCCCTGGAGCGCGGCCTCGATCTCGAGGTGAAGATCGACTGGCCCGACCATCTGCAGGCCGTGGCGGACGAGCTGCGCCTGCGGCAGATCGCCCTCAATTATCTGGACAATGCCGTGAAGCACACCCACCGCGGCACCGTGCGGGCGACTCTCTCCGGCCGGCCGGCCGAGGTGGGGCGTTGGATCCTGCGGCTCGCCGTGTCGGACACCGGGGTGGGGATCGCGCGCGAGGGCCGGGACGGTTTGTTCCAGCCGTTCCAGCAGCTCGACGACGCGCGCTTCCGGGGCGGCACCGGGCTGGGCCTCGCCATCTGCCGGCGGCTGGCCGAGCTGATGAAGGGGAGCGTGGGATACGACAGCGAGCCGGGAAACGGGGCCACGTTCTGGGCCGAGGTGCCCGTGTCGACTGTGCCGGCGCCCGCGATGGAAGCACCGTGGCAGGCCGCGATCCGCCGGCCGTGGCAAGGCAAGCGGGTGCTTCTGGCCGAGGACGACGCCATCAACCAGCGAGTCGCCCAGGCCATGCTGGAGCTGCTGGGGATCTCGGTCGAGGTCCGCCACAACGGCCGCGAGGTGGTGGATTCCTGGAGGGACGGCTTCTGGGACGCGGTGCTGATGGACTGCCAGATGCCGGAGCTCGACGGCTGGGAAGCGACCCGCTGGATCCGCGCCCACGAATCCTGGGTCACCAGCCGCACACCCATCGTGGCGCTCACCGCCTACGCGCTGGACACCGACCGCCAGCGCTGTCTTCAAGTAGGAATGGACGACGTGCTGGTGAAGCCGATCACGCTGCAGTCGCTCTCGATGATCCTCGACCGGCTGTGGGCGGCGTGAGGGTCTACACCCCTTCCAGCGCCGCCACCGCCCCCTCCCGGTCCACCGAAACTCCCGACTCGCGCAGCGCCTCGGCCACGGCTTCGACGGCCCGCCGGAGGTAGTCCTGCCGGGTGACCGTGTACCCCATGTGGCCCACCCGGAAGCTGGTCGTCCGGATCGCGGGGTGGAGGCCGCCGGCGATCACGACGCCGCGGGCGGCGACCTTGGGGAGGAGTGTGGCGTCCACTCCTTCGGGATAGAGGAGAACGCTCAGGGTGTTTCCCGTTTCCGCTTCGCTCCGGGGGACCTGCCGGAGGCCGAGAGCCTTCCAGGCGGCGCGCAGGCCGGCGGCGGCTCGGGCGTGGCGCTCGACCCGGGCGTCGATGCCGTCCGCCAGGAGCTCGTCGAGCCCCACCTCCAGCGCCATGACCAGCGAGGTGGCCGGGGTCGCGAAATAGCTGGGCCGCCTCTCCTCGTAGGCGCGGTGGACCGGCAGCCAGGAATCCCAGTCGAGAAAGAGCGGGGGAGGGGGAGCCTGCCGTAGCGTGCGGATGGTCAGGGCCCGCTGGCTCGCCACCAGCAGGGCGAGCCCCGGCGGGAGCCCGAGCGCCTTCTGGGAGGCGGTGAAGTAGACGTCCGCGCCCCAGTCTTCCAGGCAGAACCGCTCGGCTCCGGTGGCGCAGACTCCGTCGAAGACCGA
>DATFPH010000258.1:0-2578 GCA_035264905.1 Thermoanaerobaculia bacterium | reverse complement strand
TGGAAGCGGAGCTGGGTGCCTGGCGCAACCGGCTGGCGGGTCTGCCGCCGAGGCTGGAGCTGCCCACGGACCGGCCGCGGCCGGCGGTGCAGACCCATCGCGGAGCCGCCCGGTCCATCGCCATGAGCCCGGAGCTGTCGGCGCGCCTGGTGGCGCTGGGCCGGCGCGAAGGGGCCACGCCGTTCATGACGCTGCTCGCGGGCTGGCAGGCGCTGCTCGGCCGCTGGGCCGGCGTCGAGGACCTCGCGGTGGGCACGCCGATCGCGGGGCGCAACCGCGAGGAGACCGAGCGGCTGATCGGCCTCTTCGTCAACACGCTGGTGCTGCGCGGCGACCTGTCAGGCGGTCCGAGCTTCCGCGAGCTGCTCGGCCGGGTACGGGAGGTGTCGCTGGAGGCGCACGAGCACCAGGAGGTCCCGTTCGAGCGTCTCGTCGAGGCGCTGGCGCCGGAGCGCAGCCTCAGCCACTCGCCGCTCTTCCAGGTCCTCTTCGCCGTGCAGAACGTGCCGCGGCGCAATCTCGATCTGTCGGGCGTGCGGCTCTCGCCGCTGGGCGCCGCGGAGGAGACCGCGAAATTCGATCTCAGCCTGTCCCTGGTGGAAGAGGGCGGGCAGCTCTTCGGGGGGCTGAGCTACAACACCGATCTCTTCGACGGCGCCACGGCCGAGCGGATGCTGGGCCATTTCGCGGCCCTTCTCTCCCAGGCCGGCGAGGACCCGGACCGGCGCCTGCCGGAGCTGGATCTCCTGAGCGAGGCCGAGCGGAGCCAGCGGCTGCGGGAGTGGAACGACACCGGGGCGGCCGGGGAGGGAGCGCTTATCCACGAGCTGTTCGAGCGCCGGGCGGCGGAGCACCCCGAGGCGCCGGCCCTGCTCTGGAACGGCGAGACGGTCAGCTACGGCGAGCTCGACCGGCGGGCCGGGCGGCTGGCCCGGAGGCTGCGCCGTCTGGGCGCCGGACCCGAGGTGGTGGTGGGGGTCTGCCTGGAGCGCAAGCCCGAGTTGGTCGTGGCGCTGCTGGCGGTGCTCAAGTCGGGCGGCGCCTACCTGCCGCTCGACCCGGTCTATCCGCCGGAACGGCTGGCCCTGATGCTGGCCGACTCCGGCGCCGCGGCCGTGGTCAGCCGGTCGGGGCTGGAGTCCCGCCTCCCCTGCTCCGTGCCGGTGTGCCGGGTCGAGGAGGAGGGGGAGGAGATCCAGGCGGTCGCTCCCGAAATCCAAGCCGCGCCGGACAACCTCGCCTACCTGATCTACACCTCGGGCTCGACCGGCCGTCCCAAGGGGGTGGCCATCTGCCACCGCAGCGCGGTGACGCTGCTGGACTGGGCGGCCGAGGTGTTCGCGCCCGAGGAGCTGTCGCGGGTCCTCGCCGCGACCTCGGTCTCCTTCGACCTGTCGGTCTACGAGCTGTTCCTGCCGCTGAGCCGCGGCGGCACCGTGGTGCTGGCCGAGAACGCGCTGGCCCTGCCGGGCCTCGACGCGGACGTGACGCTGGTCAACACGGTCCCCCCGGCGCTGGCCGAGCTGGTGCGCACGGGCGGCCTGCCGCGGACGGTACGGACGGTGAACCTGGCCGGCGAGGCGCTGCCGCGCTGGCTGGTCGAGGAGATCTACCGCACCGGGCACGTGGAGCGGGTCTACAACCTGTACGGGCCGTCGGAGGACACCACCTACTCGACGTTCGTGCGGGTGGCTCCTGGGCAGGCGTCGGCGCCCTCGATCGGCCGCCCGATCCGCGCCACGCAAGCCTACGTGGTGGACGCGGAGCTGGGTCTCCAGCCGGTGGGCGTGCCCGGGGAGCTGTTCCTCGGCGGTGCCGGCCTGGCGCGCGGCTACCTGGGCCGTCCGGAGCTGACCGCGGAGCGCTTCGTACCCGATCCGTTCGGCAGCTCCCCGGGAGCGCGGCTATACCGGACGGGCGACCTGGCGCGCTGGCTGGCCGGCGGCAACCTGGAGTTCCTGGGCCGGCGCGACCACCAGGTCAAGCTGCGCGGCTTCCGCATCGAGCTGGGCGAGATCGAGGCCGCCCTGGAGGAGCACGCGGCGGTCGGGGCGGCGGTCGTCGTGGCTCGCGAGGAGCGCCTGGTGGCCTACGTGGCTTCGGCCGGGGCTCCGGAGATCCGCGAGCTGCGGGAGCACCTGCGGAGCCGCCTGCCGGAGCACATGGTGCCGTCCGTCTTCATGGTCCTCGAAGCGCTGCCGCTGACGCCCAACGGCAAGGTGGACCGCAAGGGTCTTCCCGAGCCGGAGAGAGCTGTCGCGGACGGTGGATTCCTGGCGCCGCGCACGCCGGTGGAGGAGATGCTGGCCGGGGTCTGGTGCGAGGTCCTGGGCCTGGAGCGGGTGGGAGTCGACGAGAGCTTCTTCGAGCTGGGCGGCCACTCCCTGCTGGCCACCCAGGTGATGTCGCGCGTGCGCCGCCTGTTCGGCGTGGAGATGCCGCTGCGGGTGCTGTTCGAGGCGCCGACGGTGGCGGCCCTGGGGCAGGCGGTGGAGCAGGCGCGGCGGGCCGAGCGGGGCGCGCTGGCGCCGGCGATCGTGCCGGTGCCGCGCACGGGCGCCGAGCGGCTGTCCTTCGC
>DATFPH010000257.1:0-1606 GCA_035264905.1 Thermoanaerobaculia bacterium | reverse complement strand
TCTCATGCCAATCTCCCCCCCGCCCTACCCAGCGAGACCGGGGCCGCTGCGCGGCCCCACGGACTTGACTTACACAGGCCTTCTCATGGAAGTGCGTGTGGGAGAGGGGGCTAGGGGGTGAGGGTCCCGGCGAAGCCGGCTTTTCCCGGGCCTCCGCCTTCGCCCCCTCCAACACCTCCACCACCCGCCGCACCTCCCCCGCGGGATCGCGGAACCAGTCGGGGCTCCAGATCCTGTGCAGCCGCCAGCCGAGCCGGCCCAGCACCTCGGGGCGGAGCCGCTCGCGGTCGCGCGCCGAGCGGGCGCTTCGGTAATTCGGCCCGTCGCATTCAATCCCCAGGAGATAGCGGCCGGGCCGCTCCGGGTCCACCACCGCCAGATCGAGGAAGTAGCCGGCCACGCCGATCCGCTCGCGAACCTCCCAGCCCTGGCCGCGCAGGGTCTCGGCAACCCGGTCCTCGAAGGGCATCGCGTCCGGCGCCGCCGCGCCCGTCTCCGCCGCGGTCCCACGCCGGGCCGCGGCCTCCAGATAGGTCTTGAGGGCCGCCACGCCGGCTGCCGAGGTACGCGCGGGATCGAGGTCGTCCGCGGTGAAATTGGCGAACGCCTCGCAGCGGTGCTTCGCGCGGCTGATCAGGACGTTGAGCCGCCGCTGGCCGCCCTCCTGGTTGAGCGGGCCGAAGTTGTGCGAGATGGCACCCTCCTGCGTGCGGCCGTAGCCGACGCTGATGAAGATGACGTCGCGCTCGTCCCCCTGGACGTTCTCCAGGTTCTTCACGAAGAACGGCTCCTCGGGATGCGCTGCGAAGAACGGCTCGCAGGACGGGTCCTGGCGGCGCAGCAGCTCGACCTCGTCGAGGACCGCCTGGGCTTGCGACAGGTTGAACGCGGCCACGCCCAGCGAGAGCTCGGGCCGCGTGCGCGCGTGCTCCAGGACCGCGCGGGCCACGGCCTGCGCCTCGCCGCGGTTGCGCCGCCGGGTCGATCCGGGCTCATAGAACGTGTCCGGGAGATGGTGGAAGACGAGGCCGTGCGCCTCGCGCCCCAGGTCCGGGCTGGGGAAGACGACCAGGCGGTTCTCGTAGAACAGCCGGTTCGACACGGCGATCAGCGACTCGTGGCGGCTGCGGTAGTGCCAGCGCAGCGTGCGCTCCGGCGCGCCGCGGGCGCGGAAGAGGCCGAGGACGCTCTCCAGGTCCGCCGGAGCGTCGTCGTCCTCCTCGTCGCTTCCCGGATCGGTGAGCTTGTCGAAGAACGTCGTCGGTGGGAGCTGCTGGCTGTCGCCCACGACCACGGCCTGCGCGCCGCGCAGCAGGGCGCCGAGGGCGTCCACCGGTCGCACCTGGCTCGCCTCGTCGAAGATCACCAGGTCGAACTGCACGCTCCCGGGCGGCAGGTACGCCGCCACCGAGAGCGGGCTCATCAGGAAGACCGGCTTGAGCGTCTGCACCGCATGCCCGGCCACGCGCATGAGCTGGCGGATCGGCATGTGGCGCCGCTTCTTTTCGAATTCCCGCCGCAGCGTCCCGACCTGGCCGGCGGCCCCCTCGCGCGGGATGCGCTGCCAATGATGCTGGGCCAGGCGGGCGCGGTTGACCAGAAGACT
>DATFPH010000256.1:0-3614 GCA_035264905.1 Thermoanaerobaculia bacterium | reverse complement strand
CGGGGCGAGCCCGGGTTCCCCTTGAAGGGTTGTGAAGCTGGGGACGGCGAGTGTCGGGTAGGTGTAATTCACCGTGCCGGGGAGCAAAGGATTTGCGGCGGGGACGCCTCCCCAGATCTTGATCAGCCACTGCTTGTTTTTACCTCGTTCTTGAGTTGCAACATATGCGATCGCGGTATCGACGCCGGAGAAGTCGCAGCCTTTGGGGCAGACGGTGCGGGTCGTCGTGAAATGGGCGTTCATCAGGTATTGGCGGACCTGGTACATGTTGTAGGGGGTTTCGAGAGGTCTCGGCATCTGGGCCTCGGCGGGGGGAAGGGCGCCGAGGAGGTCAAGGACGGCAAGGACGACAAGGACCGCAAGGGCCAGAAGAAGGGAGGGTATGGACGGAAACGTAGGTGTGGTGGCTCTGGGTTTCATGATGGTTGTCCTGATTTCAGGTCAAAGGGCCTTCAGGAGGTCGAGGGAATCGATCGCGTTTTCGATGGGAACCGCGTAGACCAGGGGCGGCGCGAAGTCGGCCCAGGTGGCGGTGAGCTTGCGCAGCTCGGCGACGCGGAGGGCATCGACGAGGTGATCGTTGAGCTTGGAGTAGCGGCGGGTGTCGCCGCTCTGGCTGTAGGTGTGGTTGGCGAGGAGGTGGCGGACTTCGGGGTCGAAGGGCAGCTCGAGGCCGCGGCCGTGGAGGCGGCGCTCGATGAGCTGGGTGCCGAGCTCTTTGTAGGAGAGGAGGACCTCGCGGCCGGTGTTGGGATCGAGCTGGACTTCTCCGGTGGTGGGGTCCATCGCCGGTGTGGCGCGGTTGAAGACGTAACCGCTCAGGCGCTCGCCGAGCTCGGGCGCCAGGAGATCGACCAGGACGCGGCCGACGCCGGTGGCATCGAAGCCCCAGCCGCCGGCGGGACGCAGGATGGCGTCGAGAGCGAGGATGAAGTCGCGCTGGGCGTACCAGTTCCAGCCGGAGAGGTGAAGGCGGAGGACGATGGTGTCGGCCAGGCCGTTCCGGCGCTGGAAGAGGATTTCCGTGACGGTGGCGGAGCCGACATCAACGCCGGCGGTGAGATCGCCGGGGATCGGGCGGACGAAGAACCCGGCCAGGTCGGTGATGGCTTCGCGGCGACGATCGGCTTTCCAAGCATCCCAGCCGGAGAGGTCGAGAGTGTCCTGGAGAACGGTGAGGTAGGGCTGCAGGCCGATCTCTTCGACGGCCTCTTCCTCGGGCTCCATTTCATCCGGAGAAAGCTCGCTTTCCTCGCCCCACGGGTAGGAGGGATTCAGCCGGCGGGACAGGGCATCGAGGTGGCCGGCGCGGCTATCCCACCTGAAAGAGAGGGAGAGATAGTCCGGGATCCAGGTCAGCGCCGGCTTGAGGAGACGCTCGGGGAAAACCGAGTATTCGGGATCGCCGGGCAGGCCGAGGACGTTGTGGACGTAGCCCGGCTCGTCGGGACCGCCATAGAAACCGATGAACTCCTGGCGGCGCTCTTCGCACCAGAAGGGGGCGGGCATGATCGTCTTGGGCCAGTGGAACTTCACCCAGACTCTGCCGCCGAGATCGCGGGCGAGGGCTCTGACTTCCTCCGGGATTCCGCCGGACTCGGAGCGCAGTAGCTGCTCAATGAGGACTCGCGGGGCATCGGGAAAGGCGATCGACTCCGCCGGGAAGGCGTTGTCGGCGATGCGCTGGAAGGTGCACTCGCGGTCGCCGGTGGGGACGGAATAGATCCGGATCTCGCAGCCGGGCTTGGCCGCGCGCCAGAACTCGGCCCAGCTCCTTGGATTGACGACCTTTGCCGCCTCGTCGTGCAGGAGAAAGCCTTTGACGTGGATGCCGCGATAGGCGCGGCCGTCGTGGCCTGCGGGACGGAAGAGGCAGCGCAGGCCGTTGCGCCAGGTGAGCCGGCGGTAGGGCTTCGTCGTGCTGTTGCGCAGCGAGCGGCGCAGGAAGGGATTGGCGCTGAGCTGCCATTCTACCTCTTCCCAGATCTCGTCGAGATCACCATCGAGCGCGGACCCGACGAGCACGCTTCCCCGCTCGACGGCGAGACAGCTCCAGAGCAGCAGGCCGACGATTTCGCGGCTCTTCCCGACCTCGGCGCCGTCTTGGTGGACGGTGTGCCCACGGAACCTGATCGAGGGCTTCTGGTACGGGAAGAGCTGCCAGAGGCCGCCGCCGTCTTCCGGCTTGTTGACCAGATTCGTCTCTACCCAGAGAACGGAATCTGCATTGATCAGCCACCACTGGAGGCTTTCGAGGTCGAGGACCTGGTCGTCGACTTTGATGGCTCCCCGCTCCAACGCCTGCCAGGACCAGCGATTGCGCCGGAGGAGGGCATCGATCAGCTCCGGCAGATCCGGATGGAGCAGCTCGATGCTATGAATCGGAATCCTCCCCTGCCGCGAGACCTCGGGGCATCTGGCTCACCCAGGCGGCGCGGCCGGCGAGCCCGAGCCCGTGATCTCTCTCGCGCTCGCCGCTCGCCTTCGGTGTGATCGCCTGGTCGGCCGCGGTGTGGCCGAGCTGGCGCAGGAGCTGGAAGGTGTTTGCCGCTCGCGGGTTCTCGACCGGGCGCTCGGCGACGACTTCGAGCTCGCCCTCGGCGTTGCGGCCGACGATGGGAACCTGGACGACGAGGCCTTCCTGCATCAGGACGGCGAGCTCGCCGTGGGCGAGGGCGAGCTGGCCGGCCATGGAGGTGGCCGCAAGCTCGGCGAGGCCGGAGAGATCGCCGCTCTGGATGGCGGTGAGGTACTTCTGCATGACCTCGTGCTGGCCGAGAGAGGCCAGGCAGGCGGAGAGGCCGCCGCCGTGCGCTTCGACGGCGCGCTTGACGTCACAGGTGCCGGTGCCGCCGTTCGGACAGACGGCAGGCTTGCAGGGAGGGAGGGCCTGGGCGAGGGCGGTGGTGGCGTACGCGCCGGTCTTGACGGCGGCGGCGCGGCGCTGCGCGCGTTCTTTCGCGGACAAGGGTTTGCCCTTGGGCCGGCCGCCCTTTCCCTTGTGCTCTCGCTCTGACCGTCTGGGCATCTTGACAACTCCCCTCCTTCGAGTCCAGCTTGAATTCATGAGCGCAAGACCCCAAATCGACAAAGCCCTGGAAAGAGGGGGTAAATCCATGAGTTCACGAGAGATAGACGGGCTGAGAGAAGATCAAAGCTGTAAGGTTGAACCTTTCACTTTCGAGGAATGGACCTCTTTTTTGGTCAGCGTGCGCGGCAGGACGCCGGGCA
Organism: Thermoanaerobaculia bacterium; assembly: GCA_035264905.1. Lineage (GTDB taxonomy): Bacteria > Acidobacteriota > Thermoanaerobaculia > Multivoradales > UBA5704 > UBA5704. Next base: position 383 of record DATFPH010000256.1, on the reverse strand, counting down.
CGGCGCAGAGGTACCGGCGGCTGGTGGAGCGGCTGCTGGAGGATTCTGGCAAGCCTCTCGCTCAGCTCGGGCGGGAGGACATCGAGAGGCATCTGCGGCGGCTGCACCTGGCGGGACGAGGGGAGTCTGTCCGTCGGGGTGTGGTGGTGGCGGTGCGCTCGCTGGCGGAGTGGTGTCTGGCGCACGGGATTCTCGATGCGAACCCCGCGGCGTCGCTGTCAGGGCCTCGGCCGTACGAGCGGGAGATCAAGGTGCTCTCGGTCGCAGAGGTCGAGCGGCTGCTCTGGGGCGACTCGCCGGGGACGCTGCCGCCTGATCCCTTGGAGATGCGGGATCGGGTGCTGCTGGGCGTTGCCTATGTGGCGGGGCTGCGAGCGTCGGAG
>DATFPH010000255.1:0-8217 GCA_035264905.1 Thermoanaerobaculia bacterium | reverse complement strand
CCCGGATCATGCCGGCCAGGGCCAGTGCCGCCAGCACCGCCAAGATCGCTTTCTGGCCCCGGGTCAGGGGACGGACAGGGGCCTGCCGGCGGGTCCGCCAGCCATGAACGGCGGCGGCTCCAATCAGCAGAGTGGGCAGGAGACCGGCGAAAAGAGAATTCTCGTTGCGCCGCCAGTCCTTGGCCCAATCGCCGGTCAGGAACATGTGCCCGGTCGGCGTGAAGTAGCTGACCACCGAGGCGCCATAGACCTGGATCTCGAGATCCGAGCGGGTGCGGCTGTCCGAGCCCCGGACATAGGGAAGGAACAGCGCGCCGAGGAGGAGCGCCGAGACCACCCCCGTGGGGATCAGCACGCGCAACGCTGTCCGCAGGCGCTCGCGCCGCAGGAGCCCGGGCGCCCGGATCGCCAGCACGACGGCCATGGAAAACAGGATCATGTAGGCGAGATAGCTGCCTCCGGTCACGTGCAGAGCGAAGAACAGGAGGAAGAGGGCTGCCCGCTTCCAGGTCGGCGTCTCCAGCAGGCGGTCCCACGTCCAGAGGGTCAGCGGAATCCACCCCATGAGCAGCATCTGAACGTGGCTCGTCTGGTCCCAGCGGTAGGAGGAGAAGGCGAAGATGCAGCCGCCCAGGAAGGCCGCCACCGCGCCGGTCCCGCAGCGCCGCAGCACATACCAGAGGCCCCAGGCGCAGAGCACGAACGAGCTGACGAAGAAGAGGTTGTAGACCGCCACTGCCGTGAGACCCGGAAAGAGGGTGGTGAGGAGGGTGCCGGCCGTGGCGGGACCCAGGAGGTTGTCCGAGTAGGCGGTGACGCCGCGGGACGGGAAGAAGAACGGCATGTTCCAGAAGTCCGGCATTCCCAGCCGGAGCTGGTGCATGCCCCACTTGACGACCGTCAGGTTGAACCAGGGGTCCCCTGTGTCCGGGCCGATGTGATCGCCGAACAGCCGCCAGATCGGCCGCAGATAGAACAGCGACAACCCCAGATAGGCGAGAGCCGCCAGGGCGTGCTGGAGGAAGGCCGGAACGCGGCGGTCGGGGGCGGCGGTCGTTTCCATGGGCGCGCGAAGTCTACCGGAACTTCTGGTGGTATCGTTCTCGCCGTTTGCCGCGAACCGAGATGCGCTTCCGCCCTTTATACGCCGTCTGCCTGTCGCTCGTCCTTCTCGGACTGGCCGGGACGATCTACAAGCTCCATTTCCCGCCGGGGCCGGTGGCCGACGAGGCGGCCTACGTCATGATCACCCAGAGCCTCTGGCACGATCACGACCTGGCCTACGACCACCGCGACCTGACGCGCGCCTACCAGATCTGGGATCAGGGTCCCTATGGGTTGATCCTCTTCACCCGGGACGGCGGCCAGAGCATGTACTACGGCAAACCGTACGCCTACTCGCTCGCGGCTCTGCCGTTCTACGTCCTGTTCGGGGTCCAGGGTCTGGTGATCTTCAACATGGCGCTCTGGCTGGCCATGTTCTTCGGGGGCTGGTGGTACCTCCGGGACCAGCAGGGCTCCACGGGTCTTTTCCTCGCCGGCTTCTTCTTCGCCTCCGCGGCCTTCTGCTACGTCTTCTGGATGCAGCCGGAGGTCTTCAACATGGCCTGCCTCTTCTTCCCGCTCCTCCTCTGGCACCACCTGCGGAAGAGAGACGTCTGGAGGGTCCGCGACTACTGGCTGCTCGCCGGAGCCGGAGCTTTGCTCGCCGCGGCGTTCGTCTCCAAGGAGCCGACCGTCCTCTTGGGCGGTCCGATCGCGGTGGACCTCCTCTGGCGCCGGCGGTGGAAGGGGCTGGGGGCTCTCGCGCTGCCGGCTCTCCTCGGCCTGGTTCTCCTGCTGGGAGTCCAGTGGCGCATGACCGGCACCTGGAGTCCCTACCGCGACGTGCAGCGGCGCTCCTTCGAGAGCGACTACCCGATCGAGAGCTCGAAAGATCTCTGGCAGGCCTATCGCGGCACGAGCTTCGGCTCGTGGTCCGGCCTCGGCGTCGAGACCAGCAGCCGGATGTTCCTGCGCAACGTGGAGTACTTCGTGGCCGGCCGCCACACCGGCCTCTTGCCGTACTTCCCGTTCGCCCTCTTCGTCCTCGGCCTCTACCTGGCCGGGCCGAAAGACCGCTCGCGCCACCTGCTGCTGGCGGCCGTGGCGGTCTATTGCGCCCTGTTCCTGATCATGCGGCCGAACAACTACCACGGCGGCGCGGGCTTCCTGGGGAACCGCTACTTCGCGAGCATCTATCCGGCGCTCCTCTTTCTGCCCGGAAGGATTTCCGCCCGCCGCAGCCTGATCCTCCCCTATGCCGCGGCCGGCCTGTGGACCGCGGCGGTGGTGGCGGTGCCGCTCCAGACGATCACGCCGGAGGCCACGCTCCAGGCACACGTGCGGATGCCCACGTTCCAGGCGCTCCCGCTGGAGCTGACGCTGATCGGTTTCGGCCGTATCCCCGGCTACACGGTGCGCGACTGGGGGCAGGGGGCCTGGGTGGTCCCCAAGCAGAACTTCTTCTACATGGAGCCCCACCCGAACGGCGTCTGGGTCCGCGGCGGCTCGCGCTCGGAGGTGATCGTCGTCTCTCCGGCCCCGCTGGATGCGCTCCGCTTCACGGTCTATTCGCTCTCGCCGGAGAACGTCCTTACCCTGGACAGTGGCGAGGACCGGGTGGTCGTGCGGTTCGACACGGACGCGAAGCGCAACGGCACGCCGGTGGAGCTCTGGATGGCGCCGGTGGCCCGCAATCTGGGATTCTTCCCGGGAGCCGCGCAGGAGTACTTCTACCGCTTCACCCTGGAGACGACCGACGGCGTGATGCCCGCGCGCCGCTTTCCGAACAACCAGGACTTCCGCTACCTGGGGACCTTCCTCGACTTCACCGGTGGAGGCATGTGATGGACGAGCCGCGCGTCGACGAGGTGTTGCAGCAACTCCGGGCGGGAGTGCGCCAGCGGCAGGCCGAGCTTGCCACAACGGGGTCCAGCACGGAGGAGGCCCGCTTCAAGCTCGTGGAGCTGACCTCCAAGGAGTACATCCAGGAGCCGATCCCCCTGTCGCCTCGTCCGGTCCTCGGGAAGTGGATCGTCTTCGTGCGGAAAGCTTTCTTCCATGCCTTTCTGAAGTGGTACATGAGGCCTGTGCTGGAGCAGCAGAACGCCTTCAACCAGACTGCCGGGCGTCTCATCCAGGACCTGATCCAGGGACAGGAGAAGCTGGCGCGGCAGCTCCGGGAGATCGACGCGCGCCTGGCCGCCCTGGAGCGGCGGGCGCGGGAGACGCCGGAGTAGCTGATGCCGAAGCGCATCGTCGTCTGCTCGACCCGGGTCCCTTTCGCGTACGGCGGGGCCGAGATGCTGGCCGAGTCGCTCCGCGACGCCCTGTCCGCCCGCGGGCACGAGGTGGATCTCATCGAGCTCCCCTTCGCCTGGGCGGACCGCGTCCAGCTTCTGAAGAGCGCTCTGGCCTGGAGGCTCCTCGACCTGACGACGGCCGGGGGAAAGCGGATCGACCAGATCATCGCCACCCGCTTTCCGTCCTACCTGATCCGCCATCCGAATAAGGTCGTCTGGCTCGTCCACCAGATGCGGCAGGTCTACGACCTCCTGGGAACTCCTCACAGCGACTTCACGGACGCGCCGCGGGACCGCCGGGTCATCGAGATGGTGCGGGCGATGGACCGCCGGGCCCTTTCCGAGGCGCGAGCGGTCTACACGATCTCGCGCAACGTGGCCGGACGGCTGAAGCGCTTCAACGACGTCACGGCCGAAGCGCTGTATCCGCCGCCGCGGCTGGCCGGGCAGTACCGGCCGGGAGATTTCGGGGACTACGTCTTCACCGTCGGCCGGCTCGATCCGCTGAAGCGCTGCGATCTGCTGGTGCGCGCGATGAAGCATGTGGAGACCCCGGTCCGCTGCCGCATCGGCGGGACCGGGCCGGACCGGGAAAAGCTGGAGCAGCTGATCGAGCGCCTGGGCGTGCGGGACCGGGTCGAGCTCCTCGGTTGGGTAGACGACCGCGACGTGCCCGATCTTTATGCCAACGCCCTCGCCGTTTTCTACGCCCCGTACGACGAAGATTACGGGTACGTCACCGTCGAGGCCTTCAAAGCCGGCAAGCCGGTTTTGACCGCGGCGGACTCCGGCGGTGTCCTGGAATTCGTGGAGGAGGGCCGCAATGGCTATGTCGTGCCACCGGACGCCCCGCGCGATCTCGCGGCACGGATCGATGCCCTCTGGCGCGACCGGGACAAGGCGCGTCGGATGGGGGAGGCCGGGCGGGAGGACGTGGCGCGGATTGGCTGGGACGAGGTCGTGGCGCGGCTGACCGGGGAAGGCTGAAGCCTCCTTGGAGTCCTTGTCGTCCTTGCTGTCTCTGGCTTTTTCGGAACCACCTGTCCGATCGGTCAGGAGCCGCTCTGGCGGACCGGGGGGTGCCGGCGGCGGGCTGGGCGGATAAGCTCCCGTCGATATGGAGAGGACGGGGGATACGCGGGTCTTGATCGTGGGCGAGGACCCTCTCGCCCGCGGCGGGCTCGCCGTGCTGCTCGCGGGCGAGCCGGGCATCGAAGTGCTCGGGCAGACCTCGCCCGGCGCGGGAACGGCCGCCGCGGTCAGCGCCCTCCAACCCGAGGCGGTCCTCTGGGACCTGGGGGTGAGCCCGCGGTCGGTGCCCGAGGGAATCGGAGGGCTGCCTGGCGTGGTGGCTCTGGCCGGCGACGAGGAGCTGGCCGCGCAGGCGCTGGCTGCCGGAGCCCGGGGCGCCCTTCCGCGCGATGCCGGCCCGGGGCGGCTCGCCGCCGCTCTGCGCGCCGCGGCGCAGGGGCTCGTGACCCTCGACGACTCCTTCGCCGGAGCCCTCCTCCGTCCTCAGCCTCCGGTTCCGGACCCCCTGGTCGAGCCGCTGACCCCGCGCGAGGTCGAGGTCCTTCAGCTCCTGGCCGAGGGGCTTTCTAATAAGGAAATCGGCAGCCGCCTCGGCATCAGCGAGTCCACCGCCAAGTTCCACGTCAACTCCATCTTGAGCAAGCTGGGGGCGCAGGGGCGGACTGACGCCGTGGTCCGCGCGGCGCGGCGGGGTCTCGTCCTGATCTGATGATCAGGTCGCCGCTGCCGGATCGGTGGATGCGCGCTCCTTCGCGATCCCCTACCCTGACGTCATGAGCAACGAAACCAACAGTCCAGCCATCGAGCTTTCCGAGATCCTCGCCACGACGGTCGAGACGGCGGGCCGCAGTGTGGTCCAGGTCGCGGCCCGGCGGGGCATGGGATCGAGCGGCGTCGTCTGGTCGGAGGACGGCCTGATCGTCGCCGCGGACCACAACATCGAACGGGAGGAGGACATCACCGTCGGCCTGCCCGACGGAACCACCGTGCCGGCGCAGCTCGTGGGCCGCGATCCGAGTACCGACGTGGCCCTGCTGCGCGTCGACGCCTCCGACTTGGCGATGCCCGACTGGTCCGACCTCTCCGGCCTCAAGGTCGGCCACCTGGTGCTGAACCTGCTGCGGCCAGGCCGCTCCGTCCGCGCTCTCCTCGGGATCGTCGGCGCCCTCGGTCGCGAGGCCTGGCGTACGCCGGCCGGTGGGCGGCTCGACCTGTATCTTCATGCGGGCGTCGAGATCCAGAAGGGCTCCTCGGGCAGCCTCTTGGTGGACATGGCGGGGCGCGCTCTCGGTCTGGCCACGGCGGGGCTCCAACGGGGCCACCTCCTGGCCATCCCGCCGGAGACTCTGAAGCGGATCGTCGAGTCCCTGCTGAAGCATGGCCGCATCCCGCGCGGCTATCTCGGCCTCGCGCTGGTGCCGGTCCGCCTGCCGGCGTCCGTCGAAGAGGCGGCCGGCCAGCCGGTGGGACTGATGGTCGCGGGCGTGCAGCCCGGCAGCTCGGCCGAAACGTCGGGCGTCCTCCTCGGCGACATCCTGATCTCGCTGGATGGCGAGACGGTCGCCGACCTCGGGCAGCTCCACGGCCTGCTCTCCGCCGAGCGCATCGGCCAGGAGTCCGTCCTCCGGCTCGTCCGCGCCGGCGAGATCCGGGAGGTCCGGGTGACCATCGGAGCGCGATGACGTCGTAGACGGGTGGCGGCTCCCTCCTGTTACAATCTCCGCCCCCGCCGCGCCGCGGCAGGGGACATCTTTCCGGGAGGAGCCCCATCCATGGCCGAGATTCCGCAGCAGCCCTCGCTGGAGGGCCTCGAACAGAAATGGCTGGACCGCTGGGAGAGCGGCGGCGTCTACCGCTTCCGCCGCGACAGCCCGGCCGAGGTCTATGCCATCGACACCCCGCCGCCGACGGTGAGCGGGTCGCTGCACGTCGGCCACGTCTTCTCCTACACGCACACCGACCTCATCGCGCGCTTCCAGCGGATGCGCGGCCGCGAGGTCTTCTACCCGATGGGCTGGGACGACAACGGCCTGCCCACCGAGCGCCGCGTCCAGAACTACTTCGGCGTCCGGTGCGATCCGTCGCTCCCCTATGACCCGAGCTTCGAGCCGCCGGCCAAGGCGGAGCGGCAGATCCCGGTCTCCCGGCGCAACTTCATCGAGCTCTGCCAGCGGCTGACCCAGGAGGACGAGAAGGTCTTCGAGGCCCTCTGGCGGCGCCTCGGCCTGTCGATCGACTGGACGCAGACCTATGCCACGGTCGGCGAGAAGTCGCAGCGCGTCTCCCAACGCAGCTTCCTCGATCTCCTTGAGCGCGGCATCGTCTACAAGCTGGAGGCTCCGACCCTCTGGGACGTGGACTTCCGCACCGCCGTGGCCCAGGCCGAGATCGAAGACCGCGAGATGACCGGCGCCTACCACCGCCTCCACTTCGGCCACGAGGGCGGTGGAGGCCTGGAGATCGAGACCACCCGGCCCGAGCTCCTCCCGGCCTGCGTCGCCCTGGTGGCCAATCCGGACGACGAGCGTTACAAGCCGCTGTTCGGCACCACCGCCGTCACCCCGCTGTTCGGCGCTCGCGTCCCCGTGCTGCCTCACCGGCTGGCCGACCCGGAGAAGGGGTCCGGCATCGCCATGATCTGCACGTTCGGCGACGTGACCGACATCATCTGGTGGCGCGAGCTCAGGCTGCCGGTGCGGGCCACCGTCGGCCACGACGGCCGGGTTCAGCCCGTCTCGTGGGGCGAGCCCGGCTGGGAGTCGGTGGACGCCGAGCGCGCCCGTGCCGTCTATGGCGAGCTGACCGGTCTGCCGGCCCAGAAAGCGCGCGCCCGCATCGTCGAGCTGCTCCGCGAGAGCGGCGCTCTCGTCGGCGATCCGCGGCCGGTCACCCACGCGGTCAAGTTCTACGAGAAGGGGGAGCGGCCACTGGAGATCGTCACCAGCCGGCAGTGGTTCCTGCGCACCCTGGAGCACCGCGAGGCCTTCCTGGAGCGCGGCGCCCAGATCGCCTGGCACCCGCCGCACATGAAGGCCCGCTACGATGCCTGGGTACAGGGGCTCAACTCAGACTGGTGCATCAGCCGCCAGCGCTTCTTCGGCGTGCCGTTCCCGCTCTGGTACCCGGTGCGCCAGGACGGCTCGGTGGACTGGGACGCGCCCATCGCGCCGAGCCGCGACCGGCTGCCGATCGATCCGTCGAGCGACGCGCCGGACGGATGTACCGAGGACCAGCGCGGCCAACCCGGCGGCTTCGTGGGCGATCCGGACGTGATGGACACCTGGGCGACCTCGTCGCTCACGCCGCAGATCGCCGCGGGCTGGGGGACGGACGAGGAGCTGTTCCGCAAGGCCTTCCCGATGGACATGCGGCCGCAGTCGCACGAGATCATCCGCACCTGGCTCTTCTCGACGGTGGTGCGCGCCCATCTGGAGCACGATTCACTCCCCTGGAAGCACGCGTCCATCTCCGGCTGGGTCCTCGATCCGGACCGCAAGAAGATGTCCAAGTCCAAGGGGAACGTGGTCACGCCGATGGCCACCCTGGAGGAATACGGCTCGGATGCGGTCCGCTACTGGGCCGCCAACGGCCGCCTCGGCGTGGACACCGCCTTCGACGTGGGGCAGATCAAGATCGGCCGGCGCCTGGCGGTCAAGGTCCTCAACGCCTCGAAGTTCGTGCTGGACCGCGAAGCGGTCCATGGTGAGGTGACGGAGCCGCTCGACCGGGCGATGCTCGCCGGCCTGGCCTCCCTGGTGGAGGACGCCACGGCGAGCTTCGAGGGATATGACTACACGCGCGCCCTGGAGCGCACCGAGCGCTTCTTCTGGGGCTTCTGCGA
>DATFPH010000254.1:0-13908 GCA_035264905.1 Thermoanaerobaculia bacterium | reverse complement strand
TTTGCTACCAGTCTGCTGCTAATATCTCCCATGGCCAGTCTCCTTTCTGGGCCTCGAGCCCGTTATCCCTTGCAGCCATCATAGGACTGCGCAGGGAGGCTGGCCTTCTCATCCAATCTCACACCCACCCGGGAGAGGGGGGAACCAGAGAGTCCAGGATCAGAAGGGAGAGACGGCGGTCTGAGCACTGGCTGGGGAGCTGAGCGACGTGCCGTTCCACTGTCCGCAGGATACTGAGCCGTCGGGGCACGTGATCCAGTCGCAAGAGCAGCCGTACTCGGGGTAGATGGGGCAGAAGAAGCTCGGGCACCTCCCGGGCAGGGGCGCGGCGGTGAAGACGAGGGAGAGAGATTCCGGAGCGGGAGCAGGCGCGGCAACAGTCGCCGGTGTGGCCGAGGCAGGCTCCGCGGCGCTGAGCGGCGTGAACGACCCGACAAGAACGAGCAGGGCGAGTGCAGCGACGGTCCAGAATGACTTCATCGAGATCTCCCTTCAGCAGTTATCCAACAGTCAAGATATTGTACAAAACATGGAACTCTCCTGTCATCGGCCTGCGACTAGGCAGAGGGAGGTGCCTTGAGCTTCGGTGTGTAGCGGACACCCTCGAGCCCTTCGAAATCAGAGTCCTGGGTCCAGACAATCGCTTCGTGCAGTCTGCCGGTCGCCAGCACCACACTGTCCGCCAGAGGAAGCTTGTGCTCCTTCCCAAGACGGGCGGCTTCGAGCATGACGGCGGTCGACAAGGTCGCCGTCTGCCCCTGCCGCATCAGGGCAAGGGCCTGAAGGGCTGCCTGCTCTCCGCGTTCCCGATAGACCACCCGGGCCACTTCGAGCATACAGATCTGCGGGACGATGAGATTGTCGGTATCTTCGAGGGCTGGGGCGAAGAAATCAGCTCCGGGAGCGTCCGCCAGGTACTCCAGCCAGCCGCTGGAATCGACCACGTTCACAAACGGTCGGGCTCCCGCTCGATCGTCGTGTCCATGCCTCGGAGAAAACCGCGCATCTCATGGATGGGGCGCACCGGAATCAGCTCGATCCGGTTGTCATGCTGAAATACCTCGAGCTTCTCCCCGGGCTGGATGGACAGCGCCTCCCGGACCTCTTGAGGAATGACGATCTGGAATTTCGGAGAGACTGTCACCTTGGGCACAAAGCACCTCCGTCATCGATGACTTCTTCATCATACCCCTATAATCCCCCTATGCCCGAACCAGTCCACATCGTCGGCGGCGGCTTCGCGGGGTCGGAGTGCGCGTGGCAGCTCGCGGAGAGCGGGGTGGACGTGGTGCTCCATGAGATGCGGCCCGTGCGGCCGACTCCGGCGCACAAGACGGGGGACTTGGCGGAGCTGGTGTGCAGCAACTCGCTGCGCAGCGATGATCCGTTCCACGCCGCCGGTCTGCTCAAGCGGGAGATGGAGACGTTCGGCTCTCTGATCATCGGGACCGCGCGCGAGACGACCGTGCCGGCTGGGGGTGCCCTGGCGGTGGACCGCGACCGCTTCGCGGAACGGGTGACGGCGAAGATTGCTTCGCATCCCCGGATCGAGCTGCGGCGCGAGGAGGTCACCGAGCTTCCCGAGGGGGACCTGGTCCTGGGCACCGGGCCTCTCACCTCCGCGGCGATGTCGGAGCGGCTGCGGGAGATGCTGGGGAGCGACTACCTTTATTTCTATGACGCCATCGCCCCGATCGTGGAGGCGGAGAGCCTCGACGTCTCGAAGCTCTTCTGGCAGTCGCGCTACGACAAGGGCGCGGGGGACGACTATCTCAATGCTCCGATGGACAAGGAGCAGTATCTCGCCTTCCATCAGGCGGTCCAGGAGGCCGAGGTGGTCGCTCCGCACGAGTTCGAGAAGGCGGTGTTGTCCCCAAGCCCCTCTCCCCAGCCCTCTCCCCACGGGGAGAGGGAGATCTTTTTCGAGGGGTGCCTGCCGATCGAGGAGCTGGCCCGCCGCGGCGTGGACACCCTCCGCTACGGTCCCATGAAGCCCGTGGGGCTCCGAGGTCCGGACGGCCGCCGCCCCTGGGCGGTGGTCCAGATGCGGCAGGAGAACCTCGCGAAGAGCCAGCTCAACCTGGTCGGCTTCCAGTCGCGGATGAAGTGGGGGGATCAGCAGCGCGTGCTGCGGATGATCCCCGGCCTGGCGGAGGCCCGGTTCGTGCGCTTCGGGCAGATCCACCGCAACACGTTCATCAACGCGCCCACCCATCTGGACAAGCTCTACCGGGTGAAGAGCGCGCCGCAGGTCCGTCTCGCCGGGCAGATCACCGGCGTCGAGGGGTACCTGGAATCGGCGGCGACGGGATTGGCAGTGGGACTGTATCTGGGTCTGGAGCGGCAGGGGCGGACTCCCGAGCCGTTCCCGGCGACGACCGCGCTCGGCGCTCTGGCCCGCCATCTGACCGAGTCCGATCCCAAGCACTTCCAGCCGGCCAACATCAACTACGGTCTTTTCGAGGAGCTGCCGGAGCGGGTCCGCAAGGGGGACCGCCGCGCCGCGTTCGCCGAGCGCGCCCGCGTCGACCTCCAGGCCTGGGCCGAGCGCCACCGGATCGCCCATCCCGTATGCGTCGCCTGATCCATCAGTACCTGGAGCACCTGGACGGCGAGCGCCATGCGTCGCCGAACACGCTCCGCAAGTACGAAGAGGCCCTGATCCGCTTCGCCGATTTCCTCGGCCGCGATTACCTGGGGAAGGACGCGGACGCGGTCCGCCCCGGGGAGGTGGACGCCACGGCCGTACGCTCGTTCCTGGCGGCTCTCACCCGCGACGGTCTCGCCAAGAGCAGTCAGGCGCAGATGCTCTCGGCGGTGCGCAGCCTGTTCCGCTTCGCCTGCCGCGAGGGGATGCTGACGGCCAATCCGGCGCAGTCGGTGCGGACTCCCAAGATCCCCAAGACCCTTCCCCGGCACCTGCGGCCCGGCGAGGTCGAGAATCTCCTGGAAGCTCCGTCGGCGGCGGTGGTCACGGACGAGCGGCTGGCGCGGCGCGACCGGGCGATCCTCGAGCTGCTCTACGCCGCCGGCCTGCGGGTGAGCGAGCTGGTGAGCCTCGATTGGCAGGCGATCGACCTCTCGGCGCGGGTGCTGCGGGTGGTCGGCAAGGGGAACAAGGAGCGCATGGTCCCCTTCGGCCGGCCGGCCGCCGACGCCCTGCGCCACTGGCTGGAGGTCTGGGAGAGCCTGCGGCATGGATCGGCGGGGGCGTCGGATACCGGCGACGAGAGCGAGCCGGTCTTCCTCAACTTCCGGGGCGGACGCCTCAGCGACCGCTCGGTGCGCAACATCATCGACCGCTGGGTGGACCAGGCGGCCGTGGCGCGCGGAGTCCATCCGCACACGATGCGCCATACCTTCGCGACCCACCTGCTGGAAGCGGGGGCGGACCTGCGGACGATCCAGGAGCTTCTCGGGCACAGCTCGCTCTCCACGACGCAGAAATACACCCACCTGGATGTGGAGAGATTGCTGGCGGTCTACCGGGATGCGCACCCCCGGGCGCGGAAGTAGTGATTCCCTCCTCCCTGAGTGAGGGCCTGCTACAATCGCGAGCCCATGGACAAATTTTCCTCGACCACCGTCCTGCTCGTCCGCCGGAACGGCTCCGTTTGCATGGCGAGCGACGGCCAGGTCACGATGAACCAGAACACCATCGTCAAGAACGGCGCGCGCAAGGTACGGCGGGCCAGCAAAGGCAATATCCTCGTGGGCTTCGCCGGCGGCGGCGCCGACGCTCTCGCCCTTTTCACCCGCCTGGAAGCCAAGCTCGAGGAGTTCAACGACAACCTCGAACGAGCCGTCGTCGAGCTCGCCAAGGACTGGCGGACCGACCGCGCCCTGCGCCAGCTGCAGGCGATGATCCTCGTCACCGACAAGACCAAGAGCTTCTTCGTTTCCGGCGGCGGAGAGCTGATGCAGCCGGACGAGGACGAGCCCATCCTCTCGATCGGGTCCGGCGCCAACTATGCTCTCGCGGCGGCGCGCGCCCTGATGCGCCATACCGACAAGTCCGCCAGCGAGATCGTGCGCGAGGCGATGAAGATCGCGGCCGAGATCTGCATCTATACGAATGACCGGTTGACCGTCGAGGAGCTCTGAAGACAATGGTGACTCAACTCTCCGGGGACATCCCCGTCGGGCTCCAGATCGAAAACATGACGCCGCGGCAGATCGTCGCGGAGCTCGACAAGTTCGTCGTCGGCCAGCATCAGGCCAAGCGGGCGGTGGCGATCGCGCTCCGCAACCGCTGGCGGCGGCAGCAGCTCCCGCCCGATCTCGCCGAGGAGATCGCTCCCAAGAACATCCTGATGATCGGCTCGACCGGCGTCGGCAAGACCGAGATCGCCCGCCGCCTCGCCCGCCTCGCCAAAGCCCCGTTTCTCAAGGTCGAGGCCAGCAAGTTCACCGAGGTCGGCTACGTCGGCCGCGACGTCGAGTCGATGGTGCGCGACCTGGTGGAGATCGCGGTGACCATGGTCAAGGAGGAGAAGCGCGACTCGGTGCGCGAGGCCGCCGCGGCCCGCGCCGAGGACCGCCTGCTCCAGCTCCTGGTGCCGCCCCGCCCCATCTCCAGCTACCTGCGCAAGGAAGAGCAGGAGGAAGAGGACGACCTGGCCGCCACCCGCGAGAAGTTCCGCGCCAAGCTGCGCACCGGCGCTCTCGACAACCGGCGGGTGGAGATCGAGGTCGACGAGTCGTCCTATCCGAGCCTCGAAATGTTCACCCCGCAGGGGGTCGAAGAGGTCGGGCTCAATATCAAGGACATGCTGCCCGGCCTCTTCGGCCGTAAGAAGAAGCAGCAGGTGACGGTCGTCGAGGCGCGCGAGATCCTGCAGCAGCAGGAGGCCGAGAAGCTCATCGACCGCACCCAGGTGGCCCGCGAGGCTCGGCACAAGGTCGAGCAGGGCGGGATGATCTTCCTCGACGAGATCGACAAGATCGCCGGCCGCGAAGGCACCCGCGGTCCCGACATCTCCCGCGAGGGCGTGCAGCGCGACCTGCTGCCGATCGTCGAGGGGACGAACGTGTCGACCAAGTACGGGATGGTGAAGACGGACCACATCCTCTTCATCGCCGCCGGAGCGTTCCACGTCAGCAAGCCGTCCGACCTGATCCCGGAGCTGCAGGGCCGCTTTCCGATCCGGGTCGAGCTCGACACGCTGACCGAGCAGGACTTCGTGCGCATCTTGACGGAGCCCGAGACCGCTCTGACCAAGCAGTACTCGGCCCTCCTCTCGACCGAGGGGGTCACGCTGGAGTTCACCGCGGATGCCGTGGCCGAGATCGCCCGCCTGGCGGTCGAGGTCAATGCCACCACCGAGAACATCGGCGCCCGCCGCCTCTCGACTCTCTTGGAGCGCCTGCTGGACGAGGTCTCCTACGACGCCCCGGACATGGCCGGAGTCTCGGTCCGGGTCGATGCCGAGTACGTGCTCCGCGCGCTCGCCGACATCGTCAAGAACCAGGATCTCTCGCGCTATGTCCTTTAATGTCCGGGGGCTTTTTGCCCTGCTCGCAGGCCTGGGGGTCGTCCTGGGTGTGTGCGCCGGCTGCGGCAAGCAGGGCAATCCGCAGCCTCCCCTGCGGGCCGTGCCCGCCGCCGCCCAGGACCTCAAGGCGCACCAGCAGGGGACGCGCCTCCTCCTCGACTTCACCTATCCCAAGACCACCGCGGCGGGCACGGCCCTCGACGGCCTCCGCTCGATCGAGGTCTACGAGTCGCTCCAGCCCGCGCCGCGGGAGGGGGCCCCGCCGCCGCTCGATGCGCGGGTCTTCACCTCCTCCGCCAAGCTCCAGCAGACGCTGGCGGAGGGGGACGTCGGCGCGGTCACGTTCGGCGACCGCCTGATCATCGCCCTGCCGCTCCCCGATCCCCTGGAAGATCCGGCGCGGGCGCGCTACTACGGCGTCCGCACGGTAGGCAAGAACGGCGACCGCTCGGACCTCTCCAATATCGCCGCGCTGGTCCCCAAGAAGCCCCCGGCGGCTCCGGCGGACGTCTCGGCCACGGCCCGGCCGGATGGCATCTTCGTCGAATGGACGCCCGTCGAGGGAGTCCTCGGCTATGGCGTGTACCGGCGCGGCGCTCAGGAAAGGGCGTACGGGGCACCGGTCCAACTGGTGCCGGGCGCGGAGCAGCGGAGCTGGCTCGACACGACCGCCCGCTTCGGCCAGAGCTACATCTACGCGGTGACCTCCATCATCCAGCCCAATCCGATCATCGAGAGCGCGATCACCAGCGAGCACGAGGTCAAGTACGTCGACCGGTTCCCGCCGCCGGTGCCGGGCGACCTGGTCGCCCTGGCCGAGCCCGGCCGCGTCCGGATCGTCTGGCGCGCCAGCGAGGCCGCGGATTTCGCCGGCTTCCACGTGTACCGGCGCGAGGAGGGCGGAGAGTTCCGCCGCCTCACGGAACAGCCGTTGGCGACTCCCGAATACGTGGACACCGGGGTGGAAGCGAGCCGGCCGTACTGGTACCACGTCACGGCGGTCGACCAGGCGGGGAACGAGAGCGCGCCGAGCCCGGACGTCCGCGCCGCGGTCCCATGACCGCGTTCTTCAAGGTCTCGGGGAGCGGGAACGATTTCCTGGCGCTCGCCGAGCCCGCGTCCTTCCCCCCGCCGGAGCGCGTCCGCGCCTGGTGCCGGCGGGGGATCTCTCTCGGCGCCGACGGTCTGTTCGTCCTCCGCCGCGCGGACGGCGGCGTGACCATGGAGTATCTGAACTCCGACGGCTACCCCGCGGCCCTGTGCCTGAACGGCACCCGCTGCGCTGCGCAGCTCGCCTACCACCTGGGCTGGGCCGAAGGCGAGCTGCGGATCGAAACCGGGGCCGGCAGCTTCACCGCCCGCCGGCTTGACGAAACCCGCATCCGGTTGGAAGCTCCGGCTCCGGAGGTCCCTCGGGAGATGGCGCCGGAGGTTGACGGCATCGCTCGTGCAGGACTGTTTGCGCGGGTCGGGGTCCCTCACTTCGTCCTGGTCTGGCCGGAGAGCCTGGAGACGGCGCCGGTCGTGACTCTGGGTGCGGCCCTCCGCCGCCACCCGGTGTTCGGGGACGGCGGGACCAACGTCAACTTCGTGCGCTTCACGGCCGAGGATCGGATGGAGATCAGGACCTATGAGCGCGGAGTGGAAGACGAGACGCTCTCCTGCGGGACCGGCATCGTGGCCGGCGCCGCCGTCGGCTTGGCTCACGCGCAGGCCCGGCTCCCGCTCCGGGTCGTCACCCGCGGCGGATTCGAGCTCGAGGTCGCATCCGATCCGCGGAGCGGCCGTTGGTTTCTGAGCGGAGACGCCCGCATCGTGGCACAGGGAACGCTGTTGCCTGGGGCCGAAGCCCGGGAGGAGGGGAAGATCGATTGAAGAGGAGCGGACCCCGGGGCTCCGGACGCGAGCGCGTGGCGGCGATCGTCCCGGCCTACAACGAGCAGGAAACCATCGCCGAAGTCATCGCGGTGCTCAAGGCGACGCCCAGCATCGACGAGATCTTCGTCGTCTCGGACGGCTCCGACGACCGCACGGTCGAGATCGCCCGCGATCTCGGCGTCCGCACCATCCACCTCCGCGAGAACCAGGGCAAAGGAATGGCCATGGCCGTGGGCGTCGAGCACACGGACGCGCCCGTCCTTCTCTTCGTGGACGGCGACATCCTCAATCTCACGGTGGATCTGCTGGAGCGCCTGATCGAGCCGGTCCTCGCCAGCACGTCCGACATGAACGTGGGGATCCGCCACCGCGGCTGGGTGCTCGACCACATCCAGGCCCGCACCGGGCCGCTCCTCTCCGGCATCCGCTGCCTGCGCCGGGAGATCTTCGAGGCGGTCCCGGAGACCCACCTCCGGGGGTTCGCCGTCGAGACCGGCCTCAACTGGTCCTGCCGGCAGCTCGGCCAGTGCGTCACCACCGTGGTGATGCACAACTTGAAGCATCTGGTCAAAGAGAAGAAGCGCGGCCTCGTGCCCGGCTTCCAGGCCCGCTACCGGATGTTCGCCGCCGTCTTCGGCGCCTGGACGGTGCTGCACGTCAAGCACCCGCCTCTGCGCAGCGCGGCTCCGCACGCCGACCTGGCGCGAGCCGAGCTCGAATACATCAACTTTTAAAAAGCGGGCTTCTCGTTCGGCCTTGACTGCTGATAGTGACACTACTATCCTCGCAGGCAAAGGTTCTCTCATGAGCGCCCCCGAGCTGTCCTCCCACGACCGGATTCTGCTGTCCGCCCGCGCCTTGTTCGCCGAAGGCGGCTACGAGAACACCACGACCTCCCAGATCGCCCGGAACGCCGGGACGAGCGAGTCCCAGCTCATCAAGCACTTCGGCAGCAAGGAAGGTCTCCTCGAAGCGATCTTCGAGCAGGCCTGGAAGGGGCTGGCGCCGGCCGTCCAGCCGGTCCTCGCGTCGAGCCGGACGCCCCGCGAGAAGCTCACGGACGTGATCGACCTGATGTTCCAGGCCCTCGAAAGCGACCCGGAGATGCGGGTTCTCTTCCTGCTCGAAGGGCGGCGCATCCGGCGCCACGGCCACGTGGTCGTGCTGACCCGCGGCTTCACCCGGATGGTCACGGTCGTCGACACCATCCTGCGCGAGATGCGGGAGGCGGGGCAGCTCCGGGAGGACCTCCATCCGGAGGCGGTCCGTTCGGCGCTGATCGGCGCCTTCGAGGGGCTCCTGCGCGACCGTCTCCTGGCGGAGCGGGCGGACTACCCGGCCGGCTACGGCCGGGAGGACATGCGGGAGACCTTCCGCGCGGTGCTCGCCGGATTCCTGACCACGCCCTGAGCCGCGGAGAGGCGCTATCATCTCTCCATGCTGTACCTCCTGCTCGCGCTCCTGATCGGCGCTCCGGCCGATCCCGTCCCCTCTGCACCCGCCGTCACCGAGCCACTCCGTCTCGCGGCACCGGCCTTCGGCGAGACGGTGGAGATCGAGGTCCGGGATTTTTCCCGGGAGGCCTCCCAGGAGGCGATCCACGCAGCTCTCGCCGAGGTGGCGGAGATCGAGCGGCTGACCGATCCGGACGCGCCCGCGGAGGCGATGACCGGCAGTCTGGCCGCCCTGAACGCGCGGGCCGGCGCCGGGCCCTCGCCCGTCGATGCGCGCCTGGTGCCCGCGCTGGTCCGCGGGATCGAGGTCTGCTTCTGGTCCGAGCGGGTCCACGGTCCGCTGGGGCGCGATCTCTATCGGCTCTGGAGCCTCCGGGCGCCCGCGGCGGTGAGCCCGGCGGAGGACTGGGAGGCGCTGCAACGGGCGGTGAACGCCACGGCCTGCCGCAACCTCACGGTCGACACGGCAGCCGGGACCGCCGAGCTCGCGGCGGGCAGCGCCGTCGACCTCTGGGGTTTCGCGGAGGGGCTGGCGGTGGACCGGGCTGTCGAGGTCCTGCGGCAGCGCGGCGTGGCCAACGGGTTCGTGCAGATCGGCAGAATCTATCGCGGCTTCGGCAAGGGGCTGGAGGATCGGGGCTGGCATATCCAGTTGCCGCGGCTGCCGGGGATGGCCGTGCCGATGGGGCGCGTCTTCCTGCGCGATCAGTCGCTCGCCGTCGCGTCCGCCACCGACCGCCCGCGGACGGCCGCGAACGGCGATCCGCTCCCTCCCTATGTGAGCCAGCGGACGGGACGGCCGTCCCAGGGCACCCTCTCCGCAGCTGTCGTCACGCAGCAGGCCCTGGATGCCCAGGCCCTGGCGGTGACCCTCGCGATCGCCGGGCCGAGCGAAGGCCAGCTCCGGCTCGGCGCCCTCACCCCGCGCCCTTCCGTGCTCTGGCTGCAGGGGAATGGGAACGGCGAGCCTCTGGCGATCGAATACCTGTGGGGGCTGGTGCCGAAACGGTAGAGCCCCTCCGGGCTCGGAGCTGGACCGCCTGGTGGACGAGATATCCGGCCAGCCACAGGCCGGAGGCCGTCAGGTGGACCCCGACCCAGACCTTCCGCCAGGTGTCGTCCGTCGCGGTCTGGATCAGATATCCCGAGACGATCATGGGGAGGAGCGTGAGCGCCAGGGCCACGCCGCTCGCGAGCCCCTGGGGCACCCGCCGCTGCCATTGGGCCCAGACGTGCCGCCGCCAGATCACGCCGGCGCCGAACACGAGGAGCGGCGCGACGAGGACGTGCAGATGCTGCGTCTGCGGCTGCCACGGATGGTTGACCACGGCGTACGGGTCCTCCGGCCGGACGAAGTACAGCATCCAGACGTAGACGAGCCCCGTGCCTCCGACGAGGAGCGTCGCCAGGTGGAGGAGCCGGCGCTCGAAGGGGCTCATTTCGGGCTTCCGATCACCTGGTGCAGCGCCAGCACCCGGCGGACCGCCTCGGTGGTGGCGCGGGCGGTCAGGCTGGCGCCCGACACCGGGTGGATGCCCTGCTTGAGCTGGAGCTCGCGGTCCAGGCCGTGGCCGCGGAACTGCTCGTACCAGGCGCCCCGCGGCATGTACTCCTCCGGCTCGCGGAAGGCGATCACCTCGATGCGGGCCACCCGCCCCTGCGGATCGACCACGACCATCAGCGTCTCCGGGAGCGTGCGCACGCGGTGCGTGTCGAAGTACGCGGTCCCGGCCGGCTTGCCGGCGCGGCGGGCCACGTAGTAGGTGACGAGAGCGCTGGGCACCTCGACGCCGGAGAGCTCGCGGGCGCGCCGCGTCTGCTCCGCGGTCAGATAGGCCGTCTTCCGCTCCACCTGGCTGCCCGGAAACGCGAGCTTCAGCGCCTCGTCGACGGTGAGGAAGACCTTGGCGGCGGCCGGAGCCGCCACCAGGATCACCATCAGGAGAGCTGCCTGAGCCCTCCTGGAAAACCCCCTCCTAGAAAATCCACCCGAGCAGGACATTGAACTGATCGACTCCGGTCCCTTCGGCGTTGTCGTAATTCTGGTGATCGACCTTCAGGATGATCTGATCGATCGGCTTGTACGCGATGCCCAGGGTGAGGCTCTCCACGTCGTTCTCGGGATCGGCCAGGAAGCCGGCCGGCACCTCGTCCTGGGTGTTGTAGGTCTCCCACCGGGCATAGGGAATCAACGAGCGCTCGCCGCGGCCGGCCAGCACGTCGTAGCCGAGCTGCAGGTAGTAGCCCGTCATCTTTTCGCCGATCGACTCGGCGCCGTCCAGCTCGAGCGCGCGGTTCAGGTCCGCCACGTCGTCCAGGCTCGCCTCGACGCCCAGGGCGCGGAATTCGAGCCCCCGCCACTTCCACTCCAGGTGTCCCTCGACGATCTCGGTCCCGACCGCGGGACCCAGCTCCTGCCCCGAGTCGCCGAGATAGGCCGAGCCGCCCACCAGCAGGCCGGGCACGCCCGTGAAGTCGACGCGGCCGACCCAGGCGAGGTCCTCGGCCGTAGCCTCGGCGCCCTCCTGCCGGCCGCCGCGCAGGCCGCCGGCGCTGAACCCGGAGGCGTCGAAGCCGTTGACGACGTAGGTCCGGTAGGTGAACGGCCCGGCGTCGCCGAAGAGGCCGACGCCGTTCTCCCGCCAGGTCGAAGGGAGGATCAGCCGCTCGACGTCGGGCCGGTTGGCGCCGAGGAACACCGTCGGCTCGTGGAGCTCGTTGACGAAGCCCATGGGGATCAGGACCAGGCCGGCCCGGACGTTGGCCTGCGGCCGCCAGAGGTAGTCGAGATAGGCGAACTCCACGCCGACTTCATGGCCGGCGTGCTCGTACTCGACCTCCGAGTTGAACAGCCACTTGTCGTTGAACTTGTAGCCGAAGTAGAGGACGGCGCGCAGCAGGTCGAACGAGTCGCCCCCTCCTTCCTCCTCTTCCTCTTCTTCGTCTTCATCCGCGGCGAACAGAGGCACCCGCTCCTCGTCTTCGTCCTCGTCCTCCTGCACGTTCTTGTAGATCAGCTCGCCGTAGCCGCCGATCGAGATCCCCCGCTCGGTGCGGTAGATCTTGGACGCCGCCGGGCCGAAGCCATAGGAGCTGGTGTCGGGCGCGACGGCGGCCTCGCCGATCCGGAGCGTCTCGATCTCCTGGGCGAGCACCTCGACCTTGCGCTCCAGCTCCGAGAGGCGGTCCCCCTCCGGCGCCGCGCCCCCCTCCTCCGCCTTCATCCCGGCGATCTGGGCTTTCAGGGCCGCGACCTCGCGCTCCAGCTCCTCGATCCGGTCATCCGTCTGCGCGAAGGCCGGGATGCCCAGGCCGAGCAGCAGCGCACACAGGAACACGATCCTCCATCGAGTCAATCTCATGTAAAGTCTCCTCAGACGGCGCGATCCCCCTCATGGGGCCGCGCGGTTTAGAGGACGGCGGGCCCTTCGGGTGGCACCGCGACCCGCCGTCCTCGGTTCTCCTTCCGCTTCAACCTCTCCGAACACGAATGCTGACGCCGTCCGCCAGCGCAAAGATCTTTCCTTCCAGGCCCGGCGTGGCCAGCGCCTCCAGCTTGCCGCCGGCCGGACGGAGCGCCACGACCTCGATGCCGGGATGGTCCGCCGCCCAGGCGAGCGCCGCCTCGGGGCCCATCACGTAGAGACCGGTCGACAGGCAGTCGGCCATCAGCGGGTCGGATGCCCAGACGGTCATGCTCCCGAAGTCGGGGGCCGGCCGGCCGGTGCGCGGGTCCAGGATGTGGCCCAGGCGCTCGCCTTCGACCACGATCCCCCGCTCGCTGTTGCCCGAGGTCGAGACCGATCCGCGATCGATGAGCAGCGCCACGACCTGCCGGTCGCGGTGCCGCGGGTCGGCCACCGGCACCCGCCAGGGCGTGCCGCCACGGGAAAAGACGGCGACCTGCCCGCCGAGGTCGAGAGTGGCCTGTCGTACGCCGGGGACCGCGGCGAGCGCGGCCAGCGCGCCGGCCAGGCCGGCTCCCTTGCCCCAGCCACCCTCCTCCAGGATCAGATCGGCCCGCTCGCGCACGGCGGTCCGGCCGTCGAGACGCAAACCGTCCAAACTACCTGCTGCCACCGCGGCGCGCAGCTCGTCCTCCGTCGGCCGCCGGCCCCCCTGGCGGAGCCCCCAGGCGCGGACCAGCGGCCCGACGGCCGGATCGAACGCGCCGCCCGTCTCCTCCCAGCACCGGCGGGCCGCGGCGAGCTCGGCGGCGAGCTCGGCCGACAGGGTCACCGGCTCTCCCACCGGCGCCCGGTTGAGCCGGGCCAGCTCCGTGTCGTCCCGCCAGGTCGAGAGGCGCGCCTCGGCCGCCTCCAGCGCGGTCACCGCCCGCTCGCTCGCTGCCAGGGCCGTGGCGCGGTCGGCGGCCTCGACCGTGACGTCCAGCGAGGTGCCCATGAGCGACAGCCGGCGCTCGGCCCGCTCCGGTCCCGCGGTGACGGCCAGGAGGAGCGGGAGCACGAGCCCCCAGGCTCCACGCGGGCTCACGCGCCCACCTCCGCGGTCGTCCGGGTGGACGCCGTACCGGCGTCGCAGCCACACTCGGCCCCGGCGGGGATCGGCCGCCCGTGCGGGCAGCGGTCCGGATGATCCAGGAACGCGCAGACCTGATCCTCGAAGCCAGCGGCCACCGGGAGCGCCCGGCCGCAGTCCGCGGTCGAGGCGAGCGTGCGCACCAGCAGGACCTCGGAGAGCCGGATGCGCCGCACGGCCGACGCCGCCTGCGCGCGGCCGCGATCGGTGAAGACGATCCGGCCGTCGGCGAACTGGAGAAAGCCGTCGGCGATCAGCTCGGCGACACCGCGGCGGGCGATGGAGACGCCGGTCCCCTCCTCCTCCAGCAGGCGCCAGAGATCGGCGAGCACGGCCTGCAGCTCCCCCTCGCCGGGCTCATGGGCGGTGGCCAGGCGGCCGTGCTCCAGGCGGATCTCGCGGTCGGCCCGCGCGGCGATCGACGCGTCGTGCGTCACCAGGATCAGCGTGTGCCCGCGCTGGTGCAGGTCGGTGAGCAGGCTCATCACCACGGCCTCGTTCACCGCGTCGAGGTTGCCGGTGGGCTCGTCGGCCAGGATGAG